>NZ_JBAMMY010000089.1:0-18902 GCF_051233685.1 Desulfobacterium sp. N47 | reverse complement strand
CTTTTTTCCATCGCATAACCAAGGCTCTGTGAATCTCATACTTGGATGACAACTCCGCTATCGTATCCTCTGACCTGATGGCTTCCAATGCAACCTTTGCTTTAAAATTCCCTGGATATTGCTTTCTCATTCTGTCTCCTTTATAATGGAGTCAATATCACAGAAAAAGCAGCTTAACCATCAGTTCAAATTTCGGGGTCCATTATACTTCACCATCTCGGATATGAAGTTGCTGTAATCCAGCTTATTCTACGCCATAAAAGCCCTCGAACAACAGAGCTGTATTTGATTTGAAAAGCCTTGGAACCGAAGGTGTGCGTGAGGTGCTTGAA
This sequence comes from Desulfobacterium sp. N47, assembly GCF_051233685.1. Taxonomy (NCBI): domain Bacteria; kingdom Pseudomonadati; phylum Thermodesulfobacteriota; class Desulfobacteria; order Desulfobacterales; family Desulfobacteriaceae; genus Desulfobacterium; species Desulfobacterium sp. N47. The sequence continues at coordinate 18,570 of NZ_JBAMMY010000089.1, read as the reverse complement.
AGCCTTCCTTCGCCTTCCGGCCAAAATGAAGTTATCTTATTTGACAAATTCTTTGATACAAGAAAAATTGAAGCTATAAAATGAAAAAGCCGTCTGTGGAGCCGTCAGCCCCATAAACAGCAATGGCAGAAATCAAGGTAGCTCTATAACTACTTTGAATATATTGACAAAATGGCGGGGACGACGAGACTTGAACTCGCGACTTCCGGCGTGACAGGCCGGCGCTCTAACCAATCTGAGCTACGCCCCCATTTTATAACAGCAATCAAAAAAAATTCACAAAAAGTCAATGCAACACTATTTGTTCATCGGAAAAGGGTTTTACCTTTTCCAGGCCGGATATTATAAGCTCCCGACCGGGTTGATGGATTATTCTTACGAATCCATCAAAATAAAAAAAATCTGGTAGGCGGAACAGGGATTGAACCTGTGACCCTCGGCTTGTAAGGCCGATGCTCTCCCAGCTGAGCTACCCGCCCATATTAAAATGGATATTGTTTAAGATTTATACTCAAAGCGAATGATGCTTTTAACAATATGAGTAAATATTGTCAAGTCAAAATTGATAAATATTTAAATCAAAGGCGCCGCTTGTTTCGCATACTGTTTTTCTAAAGGAATTACAAGAGGCATGTCATTTTTTCTAAATAATACGTCCCCTTCACCGAGAATCAGAGAGTGCGAGAGCACTTCATCCATGTGTTCGACCAGAACGATTTCTATCTCCTTAAGAACGCTCTGAGGTATTTCTTTTAGATCTTTTTCATTCTCTCCGGGAATAATTACTTTTTTTATTCTTCCTCTGTGAGCTGCAAGTAATTTTTCTTTTAACCCGCCTATAGGAAGAACACGCCCTCTTAATGTAATTTCACCGGTCATGGCAATGCTGCTGTAAACCGGCCTTTTAGTTAGAGCTGAAACAATGGATGTGCACATGGAAATACCGGCCGAAGGCCCATCTTTTGGAATAGCTCCCTCAGGAATATGTATATGCAAATCAATTTTTTTGTAAAAATCATCTTCTATCATAAGATTATCGGCACGTGAACGGACATAACTTATTGCAGCCTGGGCAGATTCTTTCATCACATCGCCAAGCTTTCCAGTAATGGTTACATCACCTTTTCCGGGTAAAACGAGTGTTTCAACACAAAGAAGTTCCCCGCCAAACTGTGTCCAGGCAAGACCTGTAACAAGTCCGATCTGATCTTTTTCTTCAGCCATTCCATACCTGAACTTATGCGATCCAAGATATTTGGAAATAGATGAAGCAGTAATGTTAAAGGAAGTTTTTCCCTTATCTTCCAATACTTCACGCGCTATTTTCCTGCAGATTGATGAAATTTCGCGTTCAAGATTTCTTACTCCGGCTTCTTTGGTATAGTGTTGAATGATTGTATAAATCGAATTTTTAGAAAAAGAAATATCCATACCATCAAGACCGTTTCTTTCGATTTGCTTTGTAAGCAGAAAATCTTTTGCTATACGGTATTTTTCCATTTCAGTATACCCGGGCAGGCGGATAATCTCCATCCTGTCCTGCAGCGGTAGAGGTATATCCGGAAGTGTGTTAGCAGTTGTAACAAATAGGATATCCGAAAGATCATAATCAAGATCAAGGTAATGATCACTAAAACTGTTATTCTGTTCGGGATCAAGAACTTCAAGTAACGCAGCAGATGGATCTCCTCTGAAATCCATGCTCATTTTATCAATTTCATCAAGGCAGAAAACCGGATTGTTTACTCCCGCTTTTTTAAGAGATTGAATGATCTTGCCTGGCATTGCACCTATGTATGTACGCCGATGCCCTCTTATTTCAGCTTCATCACGAACTCCGCCTAAAGACAGCCGGACAAAACTTCTGCCTGTTGCTCTTGCTATTGATTTGGCAAGAGAAGTTTTACCTACACCGGGAGGGCCGACGAAACAGAGGATAGGCCCTTTTATTTTCTTTACCAGTGTTTGCACAGCCAGATATTCAAGAATTCTCTCCTTTGGTTTTTCAAGACCAAAGTGATCTTCGTTCAAAATTTTTTCCGCATCTTTAATATCTGAATTAATCGCTGAACATTCTTGCCAGGGAAGGCTGATAATCCAGTCAATATAATTTCTGACAACGGTTGCTTCGGCAGACATCGGAGTCATCATCTTAAGTTTTTTAAATTCCTGCGCGGTTTTTTCTTCCGCTTCCTTTGACATCTTTTTTTCTTTGATGCGGTTTTCCAGATCTTTAAGATCATCGCCGAAGTCGTCTTCGGTTCCCATCTCTTTCTTTATTGCCCGTATCTGCTCGTTTAAATAATAGTTCTTCTGTGTCTTGTCCATATGTTCTTTGACACGGTGTTTTATCCGCTGATCGGTATTGTATATTTCAATTTCAGTATTGATCAGCTGAAGAAGATAGGTATATCGCTCATTAACGGCAAGTGTTTCAAGAAGACGCTGTTTATCCTCAATTTTAAAAGGGAAATGAGCAGTCACAGTATCGGCCATATGGGAAGGGTCAGTTATTTCGGTTAGCTTCTTTTCAAAATCCTTCGGTATATTTTTGGTAAGATTGGAATATATCTCAAAAGCTTCTATCAAAGCCCTGCACAGAGCGGCGCTTTCTGTTTTATCAACTCCAATTTCAACGACAGGCTCAAATTCGACTTTATAAAAACCTTCATCGTTTAAAAAAGAAACAATACGCCCTCTGGATTTTCCCTCAACCAATGCCTTCACGGTTCCGTCCGGAAGGCGAAGAAGCTGCAGAACTTTGCTGATTGTTCCGATAGAATTTATATCCTTTTCCTCGGGATCATCTTCTTTTGCAGTTTTTTGTGTTGCAAGAAAAACGCTCTTGTCTTTGTTCATGGCGTGTGTAAGAGCGTTGATGGATTTGGCTCTTCCTACAAACAGAGGAACAATCATATGAGGAAAAACAACAATATCTCTTAAAGGTAAAAGAGGTAGTTGAGTATTAACCGGGGGTGTTTCTTGTTCTTTATTAAATAATTTGGGTATATTAACCATAAGTTAGTTATCTACAATTCTTAATTTATAATGATAAAATAGTTTATAATATGTTTCCTGAAATCGTGCTGAAACAGATAGAACCGGACAAGAGCAAAGCTTATCATAAATCGCGCAGCCAAATACGAAACTTATTTTAAAGATGCAAGGCCATCTGTATAATTTAGGCCTGTTTTTTTGATTGCTCAAATAACAGGATGGGTTCTTCCTTGTTATTGATAACATCTTCACTGATTACACATTCCTTCACATTTTTGATTGAAGGAATTTCATACATGATATCAAGCAGGCAACTTTCAAGAACTGCGCGAAGTCCTCTTGCACCTGATTTGCGTTTCTGAGCTTCTTTTGCTATGGCGGATAAAGCGCTGTCGGTAAATCTTAAATTTATGCCTTCCATTTCAAAAAGTTTTTTAAACTGGTTTATTAGTGCATTTTTCGGCTCGGTTAAAATCCTTATCAGTGTTTCCTCACTTAATTCATCTAAAGAAGCAACAACAGGAAGACGGCCTAAAAATTCGGGAATCAATCCGAATTTAATCAGGTCTTCGGGCTGAACCAGCTTTAACAATTCACTTTTGCTCTTATTTTCTTTACCTGAGATTTTTGCACCGAAACCCATTGACTTTGATCCGAATCTTTTTTGGATTATCTGGTCAAGTCCATTAAAAGTACCGCCACATATAAAGAGAATATTCATTGTATCTACTTTTACAAAATCCTGCTGAGGATGTTTTCGTCCTCCTTTAGGAGGTACGCTGGCTGTAGTTCCTTCTATGATTTTCAGGAGTGCCTGCTGAACACCCTCACCCGAAACATCCCTTGTTATCGAAGGATTTTCAGATTTTGCGGCTATCTTGTCTATTTCATCTATATAGACAATTCCACGCTTGCATTTTTCAACATCATAATCTGCATTTTGTAATAAAGATAGAATTATATTTTCCACATCTTCGCCGACATAACCGGCCTCAGTAAGACTGGTTGCATCAGCAATAGTAAAAGGAACATTTAAGAATCTTGCCAGGGTTTGAGCCATCAGGGTTTTACCGGTACCGGTCGGACCAATCAGCAGTATGTTGCTTTTCTGTAATTCAACATTTCCGGCGCTTATATCGGAATTGAGTCTCTTATAATGATTGTATACAGCAACAGACAGGATCTTTTTTGCATAATCCTGCTCAATAACATAGTCATCCAGCATTTCTTTTATTTGTTTGGGTACTAAAAGAGTTTCCTGCTCAACAGTGGTCTTATCACTTTCTTCTTCAATGATTTCGCTGCAAAGCTGGATACATTCATTACATATATAAACAGCAGGCCCTGCGATCAGCTTTGTAACTTCTTTCTGATTTTTCCCACAGAATGAGCAAAATAGACTATCAATGCCGTTGCTCTTCTTTGTCATTTGACGCCTCCAGCTTTTTCAATATTATCAAGATCATTTCTGTTTGTTATCACATGATCTATAAGACCGTATTCTTCCGCTTCTTTGCCGGACATAAAATAATCTCTATCTGTGTCTACCTGTATTTGTTTTAAATCTTTCCCGGTATGAAAGGTAAGGATATCATTCAGAGTGTCTTTCATTCTTAGAATCTCTCTGGCCTGGATAGCAATATCGGATGCCTGGCCCTGAAATCCTCCCATGGGCTGATGAATTAATATGCGCGCATTAGGAAGAGCGTAACGCTTACCTTTAGCTCCGGCTGTCAGCAAAAGAGCGCCCATACTTGCAGCCTGGCCTATACATACAGTTGCTATATCAGACTTTATATATTGCATTGTGTCGTAAACAGCCAGACCGGAAGTTACTACTCCACCAGGAGAGTTGATGTAAAAATTTATATCTTTGTCAGGATCTTCAGATTCAAGAAAAAGTAGCTGGGCAATCAGAAGATTTGCAACTTCATCGTTCATTGCAGTTCCAAGAAATATAATCCTGTCTTTTAAAAGCCGTGAATATATGTCATACGCACGTTCTCCTCTGCTGCTCTGTTCTATAACCATAGGTATCAGTGGCAAATTATTTCTCCTTTTAACTTGATGTCGTTAAAATTCCGGTTATTAAGGATTATAAATTCAAAAAAACCTGTTTTTTATTTTCCTGTTTCCAGTACAGCTTCTACATTCTCAATGTTACTATTTTCCAATATAAGATTGATAGCGTTTTTTTCAAGTAATGTCTGTTTAAAATAATTGAGCCTGTCCATATTCTGACTGTAAAATTCTTTAATTTCTTCAAGAGGCTGTTGGAAATCTTCGGATATTTTTTTAAAACCTTCCTGCATCTCTTCATCTTTAAGGCTTAGCTTTTCCTGCTCTATTATTTTGTCTAAAATAAGATGGCGTTTTGCCTGTTTTTCTGCAACATCACGGTATTTTTCTGAAAGTGATTCCTTTGTAAGGCCAAGAGCTTCTAAAGATGTATTGTGATAAGCAAAAGATCTTTCGGCTTCAGCTATTATATTTTCCAGCTCATATCCTATCATTGTTTCAGGGACTTCAAACTGAGTTTTTGAAATAAGTTCTGTAAATATCTGCTCGTTTATTTCCTGTTCCACACGTTTTTCATATCCCTGTGTAAGATTCTCTTTTATTTTATCTTTAAGTTCCTCAAGTGTCTTGAATTCGCCGAAATTTTTTGCAAATTCATCGTTTATTTCAGGCAGAATTTCTTCTCTGATTTCATTAAGGGTAACATCAAAGACTATATTAATGTTTGCAAGCCTGGAATTAAAATAGTCTTCAGGAAAGTTAATGCTTATTTTTTTATTTTCACCCGGTTTCATACCAACAACCTGATCATCAAAATCTTTTGTAAAATGCCCCAAACCGATTTTCATCGTATAATTCTCTGTTTTTGCAGTTTCTTCAAATGGTTGACCGTCTTTGAGACCTTCATATGTAATAAGAGCGTAATCATTATTAGCTGCTGGCCGGATTTCTTCTATTGTTTTTTGTTGAGACAGATTTTTTTGAAGCAATTTAAGCTGTGCTTCAACTTCTTTTTCACCTATATTATATACATTTTTTTTCAGATTCAGGCCTTTAAATTCAATACCGGAAATCTCAGGCCTTATTTCTATAGTCGCTTCATATTTATATGGCGATTTTTCGTCAATCTCAACTGGTTCTATTTTTAGATCTCCTACAATTTTCAGGTTTTTTTCTCTGACGGCATCAATAAATGAATCCTTAAGAAGCTTATTGGATACATCCGCATGAACATCCTTTTTAAAATATCTTTCTAAAACAGAACGTGGTATTTTGCCTTGGCGGAAACCTTTTAATTTTGCGGTTTTCTTAAGAGTGTCATAGGCGTTATTAATTTCCTGCATAACCATATCATTTGGAACTTCAATGTGCAGAATTTTCTTTACAGTGCTGATGTCTTCAATAGTAACTTCCATATAATTCCTTTCTGATAAAAACAAGTGCGGGATTTTATCCCTGAATATTACAAGTTTATTTAAATATTATTTGGTGCGAAAGGGGAGATTTGAACTCCCATTCTGTTGCCAGAGCTGGATCCTAAGTCCAGTGCGTCTACCAATTTCGCCACTTTCGCAAATTGTTAAAAATTATCAGTATTGCAATTTCAGGCAAACAAGATTAGAGTGCCTGAATAATTAAAATAAGCGTATTTTTATACCGGTTTTATTCTAATAACTTTTACACTTAATATAAACTAAATATGAGTGTCAAGCGAAATTGCTTAAAGTCCTTGTTATGTCAATATATTGTAACCTATTAACTAAAAAGCTTTTTTGTATGGCCAACAATGGTTTTTTTGGTTTGTTTTTTTCCATTCGGATTATTAAAATATCTAAATTAAAGGATCAATTCCAGATCTTTGAAAAACATCAATATCTGGCCAATAGCTTATTTTATCATAATATTTATTAAACAGGCTTTTTTTAAAAATATCAGCTTGCAGTAAGAAATAAAGCGTGCTAATTGACGGCTCTATTATAATTTATTTCAACAGTCGGGGCGTGGCGCAGCCTGGTAGCGCACCTGCTTTGGGAGCAGGGAGTCGGAGGTTCAAATCCTCTCGCCCCGACCATTTCAAATATTTCAAGATTTCATTATTATATAATCACACGTTATCATTAATCATCACGTCAGGACTGACGGAAAAAGCAAAATGCCTCATAAGTGTAATGTGTAAAATGCTTATAATTCAGCGTACGCACAGGTATGCTATAATTACGAATAATAAAGCGCAATTTAAGCAGGGAAACCATATAGATTAGCAGGGTGTAATTATGGATAATCAGAAACCGCATTTTTATTTACTTTCGGCTCTGCTTGCCGGATCTTTTGTTCTTGTTTTATTTATTTTTCAGCCTTTTATTTACACTCTGATTTTTTCAGTCGTTTTTACAGTCGTTTTTCAACCTGTTCATAAATATGTATTAAAAGTTACAAAACAAAGAAGCGGGATCTCTGCTCTTATTTCCACGGTATTTGTTATAACTATTTTACTTGTCCCTATTATATTATTCGGAGTTCAAATACTTAACGAAGCTCAGCAACTATATATGTCTCTTGCAGCGGGCAGCACAAAGAAGATCGTGCATGAAACAATCTATAATCTGATTGAAAAGACCGGCAGGTTTTTTCCTGCCGTAAAAGAATTGAAATTTGATATCGATTTATATCTAAAAGAAGGGCTTGGTCTGCTGCTTAGTCATATTGGTGGTGTTTTTTCGAATGTCGCAAAATTAATGATAAATTCCTTCATATTTTTAACTTCACTATATTATCTATTTAAAGACGGCCATAAACTCAAAGAAACTTTTTTAAATTTAAGTCCTTTACCACGTAATGAGAACGAGTTGATTTCCAATAAACTTGAGGGAGCCATAAATTCGGTTATTAAGGGAAATCTTGTAATAGCCCTTATTCAGGGTGTGCTTTCAGCTGCAGGGTTTGCATTTTTTGGAATTCCGAATGCCATGTTTTGGGGTAGTGTAACTACAGTGTCTGCTCTTATTCCCGGTGTTGGTACATCGCTTGTTTTAATTCCTGCAATTATATTCCTTTTTTTAACGGGCAAAATTGCGCCGGGATTCGGCCTGCTCGTTTGGGGTGCAGGAGCCGTTGGAATTATTGATAATTTCTTAGGGCCGAAGCTTGTGGGACAAAGAATGCAGGTGCATCCTATGCTCATTCTGCTGTCTGTTCTTGGAGGTATTGTGTTCTTCGGACCTATAGGATTTCTCCTCGGTCCCCTTACGATGAGTCTTTTCTTTGCATTTTTTGAAATATATTCCGCTATCCGTTTAGATCAAACAGAAAACACCGATAATGTGTAATATCTGAATTAATCCGGTGAGAAGGATCAAGGATCAAGGATCAAGGGGATAGGTTAGAGATCGGAGTGAGGAGTATGAAATGAAATTAAAAGATAAAATAGCGATTATTACCGGCGGGGGCTCAGGCATAGGAAAAGCTATTGCAATAGCGATGGCAAAAGAAGGCGCAAATATCGTTATTACAGACCTTGTTGAAGAAAGGCTTACGGGCAACGGTGCGGGATATTAAAGCATACGGGCGAGACGTGCTTGCCTTAAAATCGGATGTATCCGTTATCGCAGATATACAAAGCATGGTTAATAAAACCATAGAAAAATTTTCAAAGATAGATATTCTTGTAAACAATGCCGGTGTTTATACACCGGCTCCATTTCTTGAAAAAGACGAAGCCGCCTTTGACCGGGTTGTGGCGGTAAATCAAAAGGGAGTTTTTTTCTGCACCCAGCTTGTGGCAAGAGAAATGGTTAAGAGAAAATATGGCAAGATTATCGGAATATGCTCATCCACAGCCAGAATAGGAGTACCGATGTATTCGGATTATGGGGGAACCAAAGGCGCTATGCTTGCTATGACCAGGGCTATGGCGGCTGAACTCAGTCCTTTCGGAATAAATGTGAATGCTATCGCATGTGGCTTAACTCCTGAAACCAGCACCTTCCGATCGACCAATTTTCCTCAAGAAGACCTTAAGTTTATGGTTAACATGACACCGATGCGCAGAACCGGCACAGTTGATGATTATACAGCATTTGCCGTGCTTCTGGCTTCGGATGAAGCTTCATTTATTACAGGCCAGACTATTTCAGTTGACGGCGGGGTAAGTATGCCATGATCAAATATTTTATTCAGGAATTATTAAAGACAGTTTTTTAAAAACTTCATATGAAATGCGCTTAAATTTTTGAGAAATTAAAAAGTTAGGCTGGGTGTAAAACCCGGCCCTACCGTAGGGTGGCATTTTATATGCCGCCAAGGATTCTGTAATGACGAAAGATGAAACTCAACGAAGCATTAGGATTTTTTACGAAGCCGTGAAAGGAGAAAACATATGGGTATCCAAAAAAAATTAAAACATTATGCGGAATGTGTCCCTGGGCTTGCGGAATAGTTGTTTCGGTTGAAAATGAAAAGGTCGTCAGGATAGAAGGAGACCCCGATCATCCCTGGAATCATGGCAAACTTTGTCCCAAAGCAGCAGGTATAATAGATTATGTATACTCTCCCGATCGCATCAAATATCCAATGAAGAAAGTTGACGGAGAATTTAAAAGAATTTCATGGGATGAAGCATTAGATATTATGGCTGCCGAGTTAAACAAAATAAAGGAGAACTATGGCGCAAAATCCTGGGCGGTATTGGAAGGTATGTCATTTGTATGCCATGGATTTACTTCAATGACCTTGCTCCAAAGATTTTGTGATGCTTACGGAAGCCCGAATTTCATAACTCCTGAAAGCATGTGCTACCTGTCACGTATTACAGCCAATATGCTGACTCTTGGTAAATTTCCTGCCGCTGACCCTGAAAACAGCAAATGCATTATATTATGGGGGCATAATCCTGCTGAATCCAATTTTATAACCGCCGAACAGATTATGAATGCCAGGAAGAATGGCGCAAAACTAATTGTGATTGATCCCCGCAAGACTTCTTTCGCAAAAAAGGCTGACATCCATGCTCAAATAAGACCCGGCACTGATTGTGCTTTATGTTAAATGTAATCATTTCAGATAATTTATATGATACGCAGTTTGTTGAAAAATGGACAACCGGTTTTGATGAATTAGCTGAGCATATAAAAGCTTATCCTCCCGAAAAAATCGAAAAAATAACTTTGGTTCCCGAAAAGATCATAAGAAGCATGGCACATCTTTTTGCAGCCAATAAACCGGCTTGTATTGTAGAAGGAATTAATACGCTACAGCAGGTTCCAACAGGATTTCAAAGCCAGAGAGCAATGCTGATTCTGCAATCAATTACTGCAAATATTGATATTGCCGGAGGCCTGCTTGCTGTAGATCTTGGCGGACCTGAGATTCCTTCTGTTGCAAATTGTGCATCGCTCAGATTATCAGATACTCCAAAGGAGCCGTCTATGGGACAGGAGCAATTTCCGATTCTGGTTCAGGGCGGATGGACGGCACAGGGAATGTTGTTGCCGGATATGATATTAACCGGTAAACCTTATCCAATCAAAGGTCTTGCAGTAGTAGGGTCGAACCCTCTTTTAACCTGGCCGAATACCAACAAGATGAGAAGCGCTTTGAAAAAACCGGCTCTTTTTACCGCTATCTCTATTCAGGAGATGTTCAATTATCAAGGCAACCCTGGCTTTTTATAAATAAACGCTGTGAAAGATTTATTAATGAAGACTCATCTTCACTGCAATTAGGTTTATAAGTAAAGGTTCGGCCATTATGTCCCAGCCCGGAGGCCGCGCTTATGTGATCTTTGACAGTAATTATGAGAAAAATATAAATATTTTTAAAGGAGACTTTTGTGAACATCCGCTTACTCCGGATCTTCCCGGAATGGATAAATGGAATGAAAGTATATGCCCTAAAGACTGGCGCATAGCTGTGAAAAAAGCTATCGATTCAGGCATGATACAGATAGATACCACCATAGAAGGACTTGGGCAGAAATTGGGACTGGATCCGGTCAGGCTTAAAGAAAGAGTTTTCAGCTACAACAAGATATGCGAAGCAGGAGTGGATAATGAATTCGGGAAAAAAGCGGAATTTTTGATACCTGTAAAAAATCCCCCGTTTTACGGAATAAAAGTCGGTTCAAATATAGGAGCCAGTCAATGTGGTCTGCGGGTTAATGAATATTTTCAGGTTTTGGATACAAATTGTTCTGTGATACCCGGTCTTTATGCAGCTTTTCATACGGCAGGAGGGGCTATAGGCGAAAATATGATGGGTGGATCGGTTCTTGCGGATTGTCATCTGGCCTATACATCAGGCTATGTTGCAGGCGAGACAGCCGCTGTAAACATTGAATAACCGCTTGTTAATACAGTTTTTATATAAACACCTGCAATATGCGTTTGCTGCTGTATCAAAAAAAAGTATTTTGATAACCTTATCAGTTTTATAATTAATAAGCATAATAGCATGTTAAACCTTAGATCAAATTTATTCCCACAAAGATTCAAATAACGCTTGATACTTTTTTTTCCTTGACGTAAATTATTAGCTGTTGTATTAAGAACGAACGCTTGTTCGCTTGTTGTAACGTACCAAGAAATCTTTGAAAAACGTATATTTTTCTTAAGCTCAAGAAAATAAAGAATAACCATGTCAGCAATTTTCTGCTGGTATGGGCATCTAAGCCGGTTTTTATATGGTAGACTTCGGTTATTTTGCATTTGGATAAGATATATTGTTGTATGATTGTGCTTTTAAGAAGATGCCCATTGCCTCTGCTTTCTAAAAATTGAATTAATATTAACAAAAGGAGGAGTAACAATTATGTATGAAAATTTGTGTAAGCCCATTAAAATTGGAAATCATTTAGTAAAAAACAGAATGAAATATGCTGCAACTGTTGATAATTTCTGCGATACTAAAAATGGTAATGTTATTGATCGTGAAATAGAATACCTCAGAGAAAGAGCTAAGGGTGGCTTTGGCATCGTGGTTTCTCAAGGTGGATATACCCATATTCTGGGTAAAGGCTATGTCGGCCAGATGGGCTTGGTAGAAGAAAGCCATCTTCCCGGACTCAAGAAACTGGCTGATGCAATTAATGCTGAAGGGGCTATGTCAATAGGGCAGATCATGCATACCGGAAGATACGGCCATGCCCATGAATACGGTATTCATGAAGCAATAGCCGGGGGTAAGACAGTCGGTCCCGAGCCTGTCGGACCAACAGCAATGTCAAGCCCGATAAAACGTTATTCTCCCTGCCGTGAGATGACTCCTGAAGAAATAGAAGAGCAGATTCAAGCTCATATCGTTGCTGCCAGAATGTTTAAACAAACCGGATGGAAAGGAGTTGAGGTATGCGCTATAGTTGGATACCTTATTGCAGATTTCCTGAGCAGATGGACAAATAAAAGAACAGATAAGTGGGGCGGATCACTTGAAAACAGGGCAAGGTTCCTCATTGAGATTTTAAAAGGAATCAGGAAGGAAGTTGGAGATGATTATCCGCTTGTAATGAGACTGAATTCCACCGACCTTATTGAAGGCGGAAATACTGACGAAGAATATATAGAAATAGCCAAAATGTGCGAAGCTGCCGTCAGGATAGACCTTTTCAGTATTACTGTAGGCTGGCATGAATCTCCGGGTGCAGCAATTACTGCTGAGAAAAGACCTGGCGACTGGCTGCATCTTGCAGATAATTGGAAAAAAGCCGGAATCAAAGCGCCTATTTGTATGGCTTATCGTATGAATCAACCCGATGTAGCTGAAAAAGCAGTTGCGGAAGGAAGAATAGATATTTGGGAAATGTGCCGTCCCGGTATTGCAGATCCTTATCTTCCCAAGAAAGTTTGCGAAGGACGTCCGGAAGATATTGTTACCTGTACTGCATGTAACCAGGGATGTTTTTACTACGTATTTATTGATGCCATCATGGGTTGTATGGTAAATCCAAGGGTAGGAAACGAATGGGATCCGGCATACGCTATAAATCCCGCTGCAAAGAAGAAAAAAGTACTTGTTGTCGGCGCTGGTCCTTCCGGTATGGAATGCGCCAGACTTGCTGCAGTCAGGGGACATGATGTAACAATAATGGAGAAAAGCGATTCTATTGGTGGAGAAGTGAAATTGGGTGTAAAATCGCCTTTGCTTTATGACTGGGCTGAAACAATTCGTTATTATAAAGCACAGATTGATAAACTTGGAATCAAGTTAAAACTTAATACCGAAGCTACCGCAGATTCCATTAAGGCTGAAGCTCCGGATGTTCTTGTAATTGCTACAGGCGGTAAACCTTCAAGGCCTAAAATAGAAGGAATAGACAACAAGATAGTTACAAATGTTTTTGATATTCTTGAAGGAAAAGTTAAATTGGGTGACAAAGTCGTATTTATAGGCGGCAATGAAATATCTATTCAAACTGCTGAGTATGTCGCAGAGCAAGGTAAAGAAGTTACTGTTCTGGAAAAAGGCAAGCACATTTGTTTTGATGTTAACATCTTCAACATTCTTCAACACAGAAGGCTTATGGCCAAACTCAATATGAAGAGTATGACCAATGTCACAATTAATGAAATTAACGACGACGGTGTGGAAATTTCTACAGCAGGCGGAAAAGACGTAACTATCGAAGCCGATAATGTAGTTGTAGCAGAAGGGATGGATGCAGACGATGCACTTGCAAAAGCCGTTGGTACCAAAATAGCTCCGGAAGTTTACTCCATAGGAGATTGTGCAGGAGTAAGAAAACTTTATGAAGCAATTCATGACGGCTATAAAATGGGTGTCAAGATTTAAGGATAAAACTGCTTAAGGAAGCTGTTTTTGATCCTGTGATTTAGGCTTAAACAGCTTCTTTAGTCAATTGTGACTAATAATATCTCCTTTCCGATAACCAGTAGATAAATATCGGGAAGGAGAGTTCTATTTTATAATGAGGAGGATTGAAATGAGCCTTAAAAATGTATTCAGTTCAATAAATATAGCTGGTGTTGAGATACCAAACAGGGTTCGCATGTCGCCGATGGCGCTTGGTTATGCGGAAGACGGGCGGTCAACAAAACGTTTTGCCCGCTTTTTTGAAGAAAGAGCCCAGGGCGGTGTCGGCCTTATAGATTGGGCATTATGGCCTTACAGGACTGAACATGGTTATTTCCCATGGACCTTTGATGATAAATTTATCCCGGGCCTTGCGATGGTAGTTGATGCAGTTCACAAGCACGGCACCAAAATAGTCGGACAGTTCGGAACAGGTTATGGCTGGGCTTTTGGAGACGGCCCCGTAGAAATTATAGGACCTTCGGGAGTAAATCTTCTTGGTCGGCCCAGCACACCATTTAGGGTCGGAACCCCGACAAACGCAAAAAGACTTCTGGAAAGGCCCTTGTCTGTAAAAGAAATTGAAATAATTGTTAAAACTTACGGCCAATGCGCAAAGAGACTGAGAACGGCAGGTTTTGACGGTGTCGAGCTTATGCTTGGCGCAGGTTATACTCTTGCCCGTTTTATTTCAACCGAGACAAACAAGAGAACTGATGAATATGGCGGCGATCTTGACGGCAGAATGAGAATCATTCGTGAAATTGTTGAAAGCATAAAGAATGAAGCAGGCAGTGATTTCCCTATCTTTTCAAAAATTTCAGGAGCCCAGTTTACAAAAAACGGCTATACGTTGGAAGAATGTGCAACCGAGATCGTTCCCAGGCTTGAAACAATGGGCATTTGCGCAGTAGATGTTGTTGTAGGCTGGCATGAAGCTCCGGTTGGAATGCTCAGCAATTCGGTAACACCAGGGCAGTATTTGTATCTTGGCGAAACAGTAAAAAAGAATGTTAAGATTCCTGTAATCTGCGGAGACAGAACAAATGATTTAAGAGATGCCGAAAAAGCAATAAGCGAAGGCAAAATAGATATTATGACTCTTGGCCGTCAGTTGCTTTCCGATCCTGAAACATGCAATAAAGCAAAAGAAGGCCGTTTTGAAGATATCCGTCCGTGTATGTGTTGCGCATGGTGCCTTGAAACTGTTGATACTCCATGCATTTGCAGTGTAAATCCCAGACTCGGTATCGAATATATTTGCAGCGCAGAACCGCCCAAAGCCCAAAAGGCTAAAAAGATTCTTATAGTCGGAGGCGGGCCTGGTGGCATGGAAGCAGCTCTTGTTGCCAAACAAAGAGGCCATGATGTCACTTTGATGGAAAAACAGGATAAAGTCGGCGGTATGCTTGCAGCAGCAGCTATTGCACCTCATAAACAAGATACACAGTATCTTGTTGATTATTACCGGACACAAATTGCAAAAAGTGGTATAAAACTTATAACAGGCAAAACAGCCACTTTAAGTGACGTATTCCAGATTAATCCGGATGAGGTAATTGTCGCAACAGGCACAAAACCTTTTATACCAAAAGTTCCGGGCATGGCGAGAGCGAATGTAATGCTTGGCGTAGATGTGCTTATGGGTAAAAGAGAAGTCGGAGATATGACGGTTATTATCGGCGGTGGTATGGTAGGATGTGAAGTTGCTGAATTTCTTCTTCAAAAAGGCAAGAAAATGATTATGCTGGAAATGCTGCCCCGTGTTGCCAATGATGTCCCCCGCGCATTGAGATTTGATTTGATGATGCGATTGAAAAAAGCAAAGCTTCAAATGGAAACCGATCTAATGGTTACCAGAATTACTGAATATGGAGTATGGGGAGAACGGAAAACCTTTCAATATGGTCCTAATGAAGCATTTTTTGAAGGCGATACAATAGTGGTTGCTGCAGGGTACAAATCTGAAAAAACCCTTGCAAAAGAGCTTGAAGGAAAGGTGTCTGTACATAGAATAGGTGACTCCAATAATCCTGGAAGAGTAAAAGATGCAATAATGGACGGTTTTATGTTAGGCCGTAAGATATAGCTAAAAAACAAATAGTTGGGCTCATAAACCGCAACAGCAAAAGCTGATTCTGCAAGTTTGCTTGCAGAATCAGCTAACGAATCTAAAACAATCAAAAGTCAGGACCTTTTAACAACATTTGATTTTTCTCAAATCCGAGAATAGTTATAAGAATTTATCAAAATTCTCATAAACACTGAAACAGAGAAATTAATCGGATAATATACTGTATTATATAAAGGTCTCAAGTCGTTACGGTAGAAGATTTCTCGCTGTTTGCAGCAGGGAGCTTCAATTATCATCCGCTAATACCGAAAAATTTTATTTTAAAATAAAGTATTGCTTGATTTTTATTAAAAGTCCTGCTTTGAGCAAGATTGCAAGAAGGATTTTTCTTTGCAAAAAGTAAAAATTTATAAGGAATTTTCCTTCAGATATGTTTTGTTAATTTCAGGTTTCTTATAATATAAGAAGTCTGTGATTAACCTTTAAGGATTTTGTTGTTAAATAAAATCCTGTGAACTTCCATTTGATGTTAAAGAGATTTATATTGAGGAGGTAATGTTAAAATGTCCCATAAGCATAATATTATTGTTTGCCAGGGAACAGGTTGTATTTCGGGAGGATCTGAAGCAATTTTATCTGCACTGCAGGATGAAGTCAAAAATAACAATTTAGAAGATACTGTTTTAGTGAAACAGACCGGTTGTCACGGATTTTGTCAGAGAGGCCCTCTTGTTGTTATTGAACCGGAGGAGCTTTTTTATTCCCACGTAACTCCTGAGGATATCCCTGAGATTGCTCAATCGCTTAAGGATGGCGGAAAACCGGTTGAGCGCCTTTTTTACCGGGATACTGTTACCGATCAAATGTTACCCCATTATAATGACATTCCTTTTTATAACAAACAACAGCGGACACTGCTTAAAAATTGCGGTCACATAGACCCGGAAAATATCGATGATTATATTGCCGCAGGAGGTTACGAGGCATTGAAAAAAGTTCTTTCCGGTATGACCCGGGAGCAGGTTATTGATGAAGTAAAACGCTCCGGACTTCGGGGCTTAGGCGGCGCAGGCTTTCCGGCAGGTCGTAAATGGGAAGCATGCTACAAAGCAGAAGGTGATGTTAAATATGTCATTTGTAATGCAGACGAAGGCGATCCCGGTGCATTTCAGGACCGCTCGGTTATTGAAGGAACTCCGCACTCACTTCTTGAGGGAATGGTGATTGCCGGATATGCGATTGGCGCTAAAGTTGGTTATATCTATGTACGCGCTGAATATCCTCTTGCTGTAAAACGTTTGAGAACTGCTATTTCAAAAGCAAAGAAAAACAAATACCTCGGCAAAAAGATATTGGGAACTGATTTTACTTTCAATATTGAAGTTTTTCAGGGAGCGGGTGCTTTTGTATGCGGAGAATCTACGGCTTTGGTGCTTTCTATAGAAGGAAAACGCGGAATGCCTAAAGCATCTCCCCGTCCCCGTACCACTGAAGTTGGCCTATGGGACAAACCTACTTTGCTGAATAACGTTAAAACACTGGCTTATATCCCTCAGATTATAGCTAATGGAGCCGATTGGTTTGCCGGTATAGGAACTGAAAAGAGCAAAGGTACTGTAATACTCGCACTTACGGGCAAGGTGGTAAACAACGGTTTGATTGAAGTGCCTATGGGAATTACGCTAAGGGAAATTATATTCGGAATCGGTGGGGGAATACCCGATGGCAAAAAATTTAAGGCGGTTCAGACCGGCGGCCCTTCCGGCGGTTGTCTTCCCGAACATCTTCTGGATCTTCCGGTTGATTTTGATTCACTGAACGATGCAGGCTCTATAATGGGTTCCGGCGGTATCGTTGTTATGGATGAAGAAACATGCATGGTTGATGTGGCAAGATACTTTCTTGATTTCACACAAAGAGAGTCATGCGGGCAGTGCATACCTTGCAGACTTGGCACAAAGCAGATGTTTGACATATTAGATGACATCACCAAAGGCAAAGGCCAGCCGGAAGACATCGACATGCTTTTGGAAATTGGTGAAGCGGTTGCAAAAACATCACTTTGCGCTTTAGGAAAAACCGCTCCGAACCCGGTGCTTACAACTCTTCGTTTTTTCAGACATGAGTATGAAGCTCACATAAATGAAAAGCGGTGTCCATCCGGTGTTTGTCATATGCCTGAATCATGATTTGATTTTATATAAAACTTTAAAAAAGCGCTTCTGGTCGTTGAAACCCGAGGCGCTTTTTTATTATAAAACACTATGTAATGTATATAGCAATTGTCATAAATCTGTTCCGATTGGGTATGGGTATGTATGCTATCCGCAGGAATAAAATCTGCCCTTCGCCAACGGTGGCAAATTCGCTTACATGTAATCCTAACAGCCCCGAAACAATTTACTCTCACGAAGCCCTTTATCGTATCCGCCTGTAAAAACTATATTATAAAATTTGGGGGCGTCATCGAAGCCCTTTAGTAAATTTTCTGCGGTTAGCATACATACCCATACCCAAATACAACTGAGCAATCGGAATATTATAGTGGACCCCATGTCAAGACTGATTTTCATAAAAATTAAGCTACCAAAGGTCTCTGATATTTTCTCCGGGTTTAAGTTCTTTTTTCTTACAAAGTCCTTTTCAAAAGGTCCGCTATTGCCGGATAAATGAAAAAT
>NZ_JBAMMY010000280.1:0-23882 GCF_051233685.1 Desulfobacterium sp. N47 | reverse complement strand
GGGAATAGCCTGTGCGTATTGCTTATAAACAGCTTTTCTTTCGGAAAGGGTTTCATCATATTCGTTGGGTAATGTTACAGGACAGACTTTTGCGCAATCTCCGCAGCTCGTACATTTGGAAAGGTCTATATAACGCGGATTTTGTAATATTTTTGCTTTAAAGTTACCAGGATCTCCTTCCAGTTCGAGAAGTTCCGTATTAGTTAAAAGCTCGATGTTAAGATGCCGGCCGACCTCGACCAGTTTAGGCGATATAACTCACATCGCGCAGTCATTTGTGGGAAAGGTCTTGTCAAGCTGCGACATGAGACCGCCGATAGCGGCGGATTTTTCCACAAGATAAACGTAATAACCGGATTCGGCAAGATCAAGCGCAGACTGCATGCCTGTGATGCCTGCACCGACAATCATTACCGACCCGCTTTTGTTTTGTTTAACAGCCCCCATTATTTCTCCTTAAAATGAATCATCTGTGCTATCCGTTGTCATATTAATATGGTAACTTACCGGAATAAAAGCATAACAGATACTATTAAAATAAAGACTTTGTAAAAAGCAATTTTACGAGTCCATTGTTATTTAAAATAATATGCCTTAGAGAAAAGTCAAAAAACAACTTTTCACAAAGGCGGGAAAGGGCTTCCTCTCTCCCAATATTTGAAGTAAATTCAAGGTGTTCCACTCTTGCCTCAGACTGAGTCTTTTCTTATCTCTGCTTGATGAATTTTTACAATTCCATCAATTAATATACAGATATAGAAAGGCCTTTTTTGTCAAATAAATAGTTTGGTGTCAAGGAATTAATAATGTCTGAAAACATTTTTTGATATTATTTTTATAATACCCGGCTCAATGCCGTTGAATTAAACTGCCTGTATGCTGAATGGAATTTTTTATTTCGCTTTTTAAAATTATGTTTATAACTTTTTCCAGGCCGGACTGATTCAAGGCATTTTAGAAACAGGTCCTGCAGATCTGATATGATCTCACAGGTTGTTTCATAGGGGTTTATCATCAGCAGTACAATAGTATTTTTAAGACCCGAAAGAGCTTGAGCTATATTGATATGCTAGTTATATTTTTGTTTTGCAGTTTTTAAGCCTGCATATTTTTAAGATCCGTTTTTTGGAATCAGAGTTCTTAAAATATCTTCCTTTCCTACTATTCCGATAAGCTTTCCATCATCTACAACCGGAAGTGTATGGAAATTATTATCAACCATCAGAGCCGCAACAGCCTCGATACTGGTGTCGGATTTTACTGTTACCGGATTAACTGACATGGCATGTTCAACAGTAACAGCGGCAATTTTCTGTACTTCTTTTTCTATGTGTTTCATTGAAGGAATAGAAATAAATCCATCAAGAAATGCAAATAAAGACGGAACGGGGAATTTTTTTTGTTGTGAAATTATATCGCTTTGGCATAAAATGCCTGCAAGTTTTCCATTCTTATCCACAACAGGAACTCCATTTATATGATTTTCAAGAAGAATTTTTGCAGCTTGTATAACTTCAGTTTCGGGCATAACTGTTATTACATCGGTTTTCATTATATCTTTTACTATTAACATGATTTTTCTCCTTAAATAGCTGATAGAATATCCAGTCACTGTATCAAAGATTTTGATACCCATCAACCCGGATCAAAAAAAATAATGTGCCGCTAAAATAAATTGTATGATAATATCTTATGATCAATATATTAAGACGATACATTTAAGTCAAGAAATAAGCAGAGTTTATATTGTCGGATTAGCAATCGTATGGATTGTTGATAGAAGTAAATAAACCGATATGTTTCCTTTTTTTGATATTTTTTAAAATACCATCAAATAAATTGTGCTGAATGACTTAAAATGTTAATAGAGTTATTACGATAAAAAACTATTCCCGGTTAATATATTATGTTTTTATTTAAAAAAACTGTTGGCATGCTTTTATCACCTCTGACGGTATGTATTTTATTTCTTGTTTGCGGAGTTTTTTTTCTTTTGCTTAAGAAAAAAGAAAAAATGAGCAAATCAATCATTGTTTTCGGAGTCATTTCTCTTGTATTTATTAGTTTCAATATTTTTCCTGACAAAATACTAGGTTATCTTGAACATAAATATCAGCCTCTTATTCATATTAAGCTGATATCCGATGCAAGATGGATAGTTGTGCTTGGAGGAGGATGTAAGGGAGATCTCATGCTTGACCCAATAAGCAGATTAACCAGTGACTCCTTATTCAGGGTTGTTGAAGGGATTTCAATTCACAACAAAATCCCCGAAAGCAAAATTATATTTTCCGGAGGCAGCGTTTTTAGCACAATTTCCGAATCAGAAGCTATGGCTGATGTGGCCCTTGCGCTTGGTGTGAATAAAGATAAGATTGTAGAGGAATCGGAAGGTCCGGATACGGAAGCCCAGGCTTTGCTCATAAAAAAAATTGTTGGAAACGATAAATTTATTTTAGTAACTTCAGCATTTCATATGCCACGTTCAATGGCTGTTTTCAACAAAGCAGGCATGCATCCAATAGCAGCACCTGCTGGGTATCTTGTTAAAAAAAGAAAAAATATAAATCTCTTACTTTTTTTTCCAAAATCAGCTGAGATTAAAAAAATGGAACTTGCTGTACACGAGTATCTGGGATTGTTCTGGGCTAAAATAAGAGGACGGATATAATGAAATCCATATTGCTTTATATTAATTATATTATAATTCCTTTAATTGATATTGTTCTGATTTCTGTTTCACTTTATTGTGCACATCTGGTTCGCTTTGAATTTTCCATTCCGGCAAATTTCATAGTTTCATTATATAAAATTCTTCCTGCTGTTATCCTCATAAAATTAATCACTTTCTATTTTTTTGATCTTTATCGAGGTATGTGGAGATATACAGGCATTAAAGATGTAATTAATATAATAAAGGCATCTGCTATAAGCAGTTTCGTGATTATTTCACTTATTCTTTTTAAAACAAGATTTGAAGGTTTTTCAAGATCGGTTTTTGTAATTGATATGTGTTTTACAATATTATTGATTACAGGTTATCGTGTGGCAATACGCTTATATTACGAACAATTAAGTTTCAATAATTCATGGGTTACTACCCTGCGTTGTTTATTCAATCCTTTTGTCAGAATTTCATCACATGAGAAAAGAATACTTATTATCGGAGCCGGAGATTGCGGGGAAAAAATCTGTAAAGAGATTATTAACAATTACAGATTACAACAAAAAGTAGTGGGATTTATAGATGATGATCCTGAAAAAACAGGAAAAAAAATACACGGTATTCCTGTTCTTGCCACTGTTGAAAAAATAAATAAGTTTTTCTCGAGAGTTGAAGCTGATGAAGTGCTGATTGCCATACCTTCAGCAAGCTCGAAACAGATTCGCAGAATAATAAAAATATGCAATGATAATAACATAACCTTCAAAATAATTCCCGCATATAGTGAGCTGATTGACGGGAAGGTAACTATAAACACGATTCGCGAGGTGTCATACAGCGACCTTCTTGGGCGTGAAATAATTAAACTTGATAACAATAAAATCGGTGGATATTTAAAAGATAAGATAGTTCTTGTAACTGGAGCCGGTGGCTCTATCGGCTCTGAACTTTGCAGGCAGATATGCAGATTTAAACCGGATACTATTATACTTTATGAAAGAGCTGAAAGTCCTTTGTATGAAATCGAACTTGATATCAGGCATACATTTACTGATATCAAATGCATTGCACATCTTGCAGATATCAGGGACACTATGCAAATGGAGAAAACATTCGCTGCATATAAGCCCCAAGTCGTTTTCCATGCTGCAGCGTACAAACATGTGCCTATGCTGGAAATACAGCCCTGGAAAGCCATCGAAAATAATATACAGGGAACTCTTAATCTGATTGAAGTTTCAAAAAAACATCAAGTGAAACGTTTTGTTTTTGTTTCAACTGATAAAGCTGTACGGCCAACAAATGTTATGGGCGCTTCAAAACGAGTTGCGGAAATGCTTATACAAAGCAAGAACGGAAATGGCCAGTTTCCTACTTTATTTATGACAGTGCGTTTTGGCAATGTTATCGGAAGTGTGGGCAGCGTGGTTCCTCTGTTTAAAAAACAGATAAAAAGGGGCGGACCGGTTACGGTTACACATCCTGATGTGACAAGGTTTTTCATGACTATTCCTGAAGCATGCCAGCTTATACTTCAGGCTGCGGCTATGGGAAATGGAGGTGAGATATTTCTGCTGGATATGGGAATTCCTATTAAAATAGATTGCATGGCAAGAGATCTCATAAGGCTTTCAGGATTTGTGCCCGATGAAGATATTAAAATCGAATACGTTGGACTGAGGCCCGGAGAAAAACTCTATGAAGAACTTATTACCGAGGGCGAAGGCATAATACCGACAAGCCATGAAAAAATAATGATATTAAAAGGAACGGAATGCAATTTTAATACGATAAATGGAAATATCGCAAAATTATCGAGATTTTCCGAGGAACAGGATCATGAAAATATTAAAAAAATTTTAAAATCTATTGTTCCGGAATATATTCCTTCAAACTACAATTAATATAAATATTTAAAAATAATGAACAGATATATATCAAATAGAATCGAAGCACTTTTGTTGAAAGGAACTATTTTCCCTGATCCTTATAATGTTGTTATAGGTGATGAAGTTGATCCGGACAGGATTTCAGGAAACAGGGTAATAGTATATCCGGGAAGTAAAATATATGGCTCTTCAACGCTAATTTCAGATGGTGTAAGAATCGGATACGAGGGCCCGGTAACTTTGGAAAGCTGTCAGGTTGGTTCAGAAGTGAATCTGAAATGTGGTTTTTTCAAAGATTCTGTATTTCTTAAGGGTTCTGTCTTAGGTTATGGTTCCCATGTAAGGGAAGGAACTATTCTCGAAGAAGAAGCCAGCATTGCTCATACAGTCGGTTTAAAGCAAACGATACTTTTCCCATATGTGACTCTTGGGAGCCTTATTAATTTCTGTGATTGCTTTATGTCCGGCGGTACAAGCCGGAAAAATCATAGTGAAGTGGGAAGTTCTTACATTCATTTTAATTATACTCCTAGTCAGGACAAAGCCACTGCCTCCCTTATTGGAGATGTTCCAAAAGGCGTGATGCTGAAACAAAAACCAATTTTTCTCGGAGGGCAGGGGGGTCTTGTCGGACCATGCAGGCTGACATTCGGAACGACAATTGCCGCCGGCACAATCTGCAGAAAAGATGAACTTCGTCCGGAACGTTTAATAATCGGAGGGCAGATTAAATACGAAAGCATACCGTTTATTCCCGGAGACAACAGAAATATTAAAAGGATAGTATCCAACAATATCATTTATATCGCAAATCTTTCAGCGCTTATGCACTGGTACCATAATGTTCGATCACAGTTTATTTCATCAGATTTTCCTGAGGCCCTTTTAACGGGTCTTAAAGAAAAAGTTTATTTTGCTATATCTGAAAGAATAAAAAGATTAAAAGAATTATTAGATAAAACTTATGATAATAACACAGCAATTGACAGGTTATGGCCTGAGATGGAAAAAGTTTTTATAAGTGAAGAAGATCTATCCGGTTTGGTTTCTTTGGAACACAATTTTTTGGATATAATAAATTCTGCAATTAAGAAATCTGGCAAAGAATATATATCGGTTATAAAGAATCTGTCGGATGAGGAAAGCGATATCGGAACTCAGTGGCTTCAGGGAATTGTTGATATAAAAACCGATGCAGGTTTGAAACTGTTGCAACCAGATTTGACCGATTGATCTCTTGCAATGAAGAACTCCTGTCTCAACATAAATACCACCCCCTGATCCGCCATAATAATTAGTACCATCAGCCAGCACGCTGCCATCAAGCACCATCGTGCCTGCATGGATCCGGACAAGCCCGCCTCCGGCACCAATCACGCTGCCGCCACTGTGTCCCGTCGATCCACCTTCTGTTGTGTTGCCCGTTGTGCGGCCCGCTATATAACCCTTACCACTCACATCAATCTTGCTCGTGGCATCGACTGAAAGTGTACCTGAGACTTCCAGCTCCAGCTTGTGCATCTGCGTCGCCGTCGAGGCAAGGCTCGTCAGCACCGCGCCATTTTGAAGGCTCAGGTCAGGAGCTACCAGAGACGAGACTGTAACTGTGGCACTTTGCAGGAGAAGTGCCTCAGTTGAAACGATGGTTGAAGCTGTTGCGCCGGTTGAAATCTGGACTACAGGATCACTTGTAGCAACATCAATTATAACATCGTCAGAACTGCCAGGCAACACGTCAGAATTCCAGTTTAACTTGTCGTTCCATAACACCCCGTCACCTCCTCCGTATATCTTAAAAGGGCGGGTACGCTTATGTGGCTATTTCAAAAACTCTCTATACATACTTTTCAAAAACCTTTATTGGACCATGTAAATATTTTGCTTAAATTTACAATTTATATGAAGCTTAGTTTAGCAATATTTATACCAATTCATGTCATTCTATATTGCTTTTGAGAGAACAAACCCATAACTATAATATGTTTAAATTAATTAATATTTGCGGTGATATTTGTTGCTTTGGAATAATATTTAAAGCGTTATCAGATGCGATATAAAGTGTAAAGAAATCCGACAATATTTTCATAGATATAGTAATATTTTTTAGTTATAAAAGGCTCTAAAATTTATATGTATGTATCAATATAATAAAAATTACAATTAGTTATACTTGTATAATGATCGTTTGTTATAGTATTGATATAAATAGTAAAAGTTATCAATTAACTTATTAGTCATTGAAATAAATAACTATATGGAAATATAAAAAACAAATAAAATTCTTTTGTAAATATGTAAAGAAATCCGACGGGTTTTATGGAATGGCGTATAAACTTGAACGACCTTGAGAGTTAGTTTTTCATGCTTGGGCTTCCTAATCCCTGTTAATTATTGAAGCCATATATCCGGCCCCGAAACCATTGTCTATATTTACAACTGCTATATTTGAGCTGCAGCTGTTTAGCATTGCAAAAAGAGCTGTAAGACCACCCATGCTGACTCCATAGCCAACGCTGGTAGGAACCGCTATTACCGGACGGCTAACCATCCCTGCAACAACGCTGGGAAGTGCCCCTTCCATACCTGCAACGACAATAAGAACGGAAGCATCGCGTATCATTTTGCTGTGATCAAATAATCTGTGTATGCCGGCTACACCCACATCAAAAACCGATTCCACTTCATTACCCATTGTTTGAGCTGTAAGGTATGCTTCCATGGCAACCGGAATATCCGAAGTCCCTGCAGAAATCACAAGTATCTTGCCGCGTCCTTGTATTTCGGGGTTTTTTTGTTTCTTCCAGACAATCATTTTTGCGTCAGCATGATATACAGCATCCGCAAATTTTGAAAGTACTGCATCAGCTTTGCTATGGTTTATACGTGTTATCAATATATTATCTTCCTGTAATGCCATTTTTTCCATGATGCCTGTAATTTGTTCAGCAGTCTTGCCTTCACCAAAGATAACTTCCGGAAATCCTTTGCGTAGTGATCTGTTATGATCTATATGGGCATATCCAATATCTTCCACGTTTAAATGAGTAAGTGCCTTTAGGGCATTTTCAACCGAAAGTTTGCCGTCAGAAACACTGCAAAGAATTTTTATTAAGGCGTTTTCATTCATACGTTAAAATATCTATAGATCCTGCTCGATAATTTTACCGGTTTTGGAAGATGAATTTTTTATTGTTGGGCTATTATATGGATTATCAGGTTTTAAAGGCAAAGCTTGCGGAGGAGGCGTTTTTATGGCTTTATGTTCCAATTCGTAAATCTGTCTTTTTACAGCGTTTATTTTTTGATCAATGTCTTTTTCCAACTGACTTAATTCATGGTCAAAACGGTTTTGCTCATTTTTTATTGCCTGCTCAATATCTTTTTTATCTGCTTTTGAGGCAATCTTTTCTGAAACAGCACTATTTACAGTAGCATTCAGCAATGCACGAAATTTTGAAACATCGTTTTCAATTTTATTTAATTTATCCGTAATACCGGATACTTTTAATGATACGTCAGAGTTTACATCTTTTATTTTACCCGAAACCGCCGAAACATCTTTTTGTGCAGCGGTTAATTGTTTATCTATTTGTGCAATAGAATTCGTTGTTTTAATATCGTTATCTTTTGCTTCCTTTTTTATTTCATTTACTGAATTTTTCAGTTCGGTTTCAAGTGAAACTCTCATTTTATCAATATTATTTTTAAGTGAAAGCCCCATCTTATCAACATCAGATAATTTCTTTTTAAATGAGTCATCAAGCCTGGAATAAAGAGATGAATACTCAGCCGTTTTCTTGTCAATAGTTTTTGAAAGATTCCGGACTTCCATGGATCCTGAATCGTGTACACCTGCAATCTTGTTTTTGATATCAAAATAAATAATCATAAGCAGAATAAATACTATACATGGAAACAATATTGAAATAATGGTGATTTTGCGGTTAAGTTTTTCAATACGAATATCTCTTTTCTTTTCTTTTTTTTCTTCAGTAACAAAAGAATCGGGATTTACCCCATCAATATTAATTTTGAATTCCGGAGCATTATCTTCATCCATATATAATTATTCCCATTCAATAGTGGCAGGAGGTTTTGAGCTGATATCATATACAACTCTGTTTACACCTGCAACTTCATTAATTATTCTGTTTGAGATTTTTCCCAGCAGAGAATAAGGAATTTTTGCCCAGTCAGCTGTCATTGCATCTTTGCTTGTTACAGCTCTTATGGCTATAATATTTTCATAGGTTCTCTGATCACCCATTATTCCTACGCTTTTTAAAGGAAGCAAAATCGCAAAAGACTGCCATAATTTTCTATACAAACCGGCTTCTTTAATCTCAGCAAGCAAAATATCGTCTACTTCACGTAGAATTGAAAGCCTTGGTTTTGTTATCTCTCCGATTATTCTTATGGAAAGGCCGGGGCCCGGAAATGGCTGTCTCCATATCAGATCTTGATGCAAGCCTAATGTTTTTCCAAGTTTACGCACTTCATCTTTAAATAAATACTTTAAGGGTTCCACCAGCTTAAGTTTCATACCCTTTGGAAGACCTCCAACATTATGATGAGATTTAATCACAGCAGTTGGTCCACCGAAAGCGGATCTGGATTCAATAATATCCGGATAAAGTGTTCCCTGTGCTAAAAATTTGGCGCCTTTTATTTTTTTGGCCTCGGCTTCAAAAACATCCATAAAAATTTTACCGATGATTTTTCGTTTTTTTTCGGGGTCTTTAACTCCGGAAAGTTCTTTTAAAAATTTATTTCCTGCATTGACAAACCTGATATTAATATCAAGATTTTGCGATAAAGTTATTTTCAGCTTTTCTGCTTCTTTTTTTCTAAGTAATCCATTATCAACAAAAATACATGTAAGGCTTTTTCCAACTGCTTTGTGAATAAGCATCGCAGTAACCGATGAGTCAACACCTCCGCTTAATCCAAGGATTATTTTATTATCTTTAACGGTCTCTCTTATTTCGGAAATTGCTGTATTAGCAAATGATTTCATAGTCCAGGAACGTTTGCATCTGCAAATATCCAAAAGGAAGTTTTTAAGCATTTTTTTACCCAAAGGAGTATGCTCTACTTCGGGATGAAACTGGAGACCGTAAAATTTTTTATTTTCATTGGAAACAGCAGCTAATTCCGTATTATCCGTTGAAGCGTTAGCAATAAAATCTTCAGGTAATTTTTTAATGGAATCTCCATGACTCATCCAGCACCATGTATTTTTTTCAATGCCGCCTAATATGCCTTCAGGATTATTTATATATAACTTGGCAAAACCGTATTCTCTTTTTACAGCTTTTTCAACTGTTCCACCAAGAGCATCGATCATAAATTGCATGCCATAACAAATACCCAAAATTGGAATTCCAAGATTAAATATTTCTTTATCTATCTTTGGGCTGTTTTTTTCATATATACTGGATGGACCGCCAGACAGAATTATTCCTTCCGGTTTTAAATCATTTATATACGAAATATCGATATCAGGCGGCTCAATCCGGCAGTATATTCGACTTTCCCTGACTCTACGGGCTATCAGCTGGTTATATTGGGATCCGAAATCAATTATCAATATCATATTATTCTTATGCCTTTTGTATAACGTCCATTTTGCCGGATAGTTACTTAATCACCTTGTTTTTAATAACAATTTGCTTAGACAAAGAGAATATGTTAGAGATGGCAAAATTGTCAACTCTATTTTGAAAACAAAATATCAGTACGGTTCCGGATACCCAGCCTGTAAACGGATTTGTGGGTATCACAGGACTGACCTGTGATTGGGATGCTGCAAGAATTCTTGTTGATTTGGTCGCTATTCCTGTGATACTGGCAGGTGGACTTTCGCCTGATAATGTTTTTGATGGAATAATTAAAAAAAGGAGGATAAGCAAATAAGATGTATGAAAGCGGTGACCTGAAAAAAGGTCTTAAGATTGAAATCGATGGTGATCCATATGTTATAGTGCAATTTGATTTTGTAAAGCCGGGAAAAGGGCAGGCTCTTTACAAATGTAAACTGAAAAATATGATTAATGGTACCCAGTTTGACCGCACATACAGATCCGGTGAAAAATTTAATGAAGCGCAGCTTGAAGAACAGGAGATGGAATATCTGTATTCGGACGGCAGCAGTTATTGTTTTATGAATACAACCACTTATTCTCAGGAATTTCTTACTTCCGCCCAGGTTGGCGATGCCATACATTTCCTAAAAGAAAATACGACTTGCAATGCACTTTTTTTTGGAGAAAAAGCAATTGGCCTGACCCTTCCAAATTTTATAAACCTTAAAATAATTAAAGCTGATCCGTGGGCAAAAGGAGATACTGCGGCAGGAAGCACCAAACCTGCAACTCTTGAAACAGGATATGTTGTTCAGGTTCCTCCTTTTATCGAAGAAGGGGAATATATACGCATTGATACCCGTACAGGCCAATATGTTGAACGGGTAAAAAACAAAAATTGATTATAAGGCTAATATATTATCAGGAAGCCATTTAAAGTTTACTCTGCTGTTTCCGGACCTTTATGTCTTTTATCAACTATTTCAACTATAATAGAATGAATTGATTTTTTCCCTGAAGATCGAACGGTAAATTTTATGTCTTTATAAATTACAGTTTCCCCTTTTTTAGGAATTTTGCCCATTAATTTGAGCAGAAAGCCTCCTATGGTTTCATAGTCTTCCTTTGGGATGTCTATATTCATTATTTCATTTGCATTCTCTATTTCCATGCGTGCATTTACAAGAAATTTGTTTTCCTCAAATCTGATAAACTGTTTTTTATCATCATCATATTCATCATTAATTTCACCTACGACTTCTTCAAGAATATCCTCAATAGTTATTATTCCTACCGTACCACCATATTCATCAAGAACTATAGCAATTGAATTTCTTGTTCTCTGCAATAATGTTAAAAGATCATGAGCTTTTGTTGATTCAGGAACGTAAGGAACTTCACGGATAAACGGATTTATTGCAGCATCAATATCTTTAATATGAATCAAATCAATGGGATGAATAATACCTATCAGATTATCAATTCTGCTTTTATAAACGGGAAGTCTTGAATAACCGGTTTCGTTGATCGCATTAATGGCTTTTCCAACCGTAGCTTTAGATGAAATAGCAGTCACATTTACAAGTGGAACCATAACATCGGATACATTTGATTCAAAAAGATGGAAAACTCTTTTAATAAGTTTTTTTTCTCCGATTTCCAAATCGCTTTCTTTCTCATTTATAGAAAGAACAAGCTCCAATTCTTTTTTCGAAATGTATAGATTTTGGCTGGCGGAGTCTTTTTTGATTAAATTGTAAAAAAATCTGCTGGTATAAAATACAAGATATGTCACAGGTAAAATAATGCGGGAAATATATTTAAAAGGAAGAGCGATTTTTAATGCCAAATCATCAGCTTTTTGCTGAAAAATTGTTCTGGGCAGAATTTCTCCTAATATCAAAAGAAATGGGGTTATAATAAGAATTGACCATATCTCGCTGTTTTCCTTAAATATATTTTCAAACCAAACAGCAGTAAAAACAGATGATATAATTACAAATAAATTAGTACCGGTACTTGTTGTCGCAAGGGACCATTCAGGAGTTTCAACTATTTTAAGAAAACGGACAGCACCTTTATGCCCCCTTCTTGCCATATGTCTGATCTTTGTTTTATTGGAAGACAATATAACCATTTCGGCTCCGGAAAAGAAACCCTGAAACAGGATGCACAAGCTTAATATAAGAATATTAATAACTATAATACTCACATTAACTCCCTGTCATATTCATCATAAATTTCTCCGAATAATTCCTCTAGAAGATCTTCCATTGTCACTAGGCCTGTAACTTTACCTTGTTTGTTTAAACATATTGCAATATGTATCCGTTTTTTCTTTAATATGTGAAAAAGCTCATCGATTTTAATGTTTTCAGAAATAAAATAAGGTTTTCTGTAAATTTTTTGAATTATCTTTATATTTCCGTTGCGTTTTAAGGAGTTAATTTTTAAAAGATCTTTTGTATATAGAATTCCAACTATATTCTCAGGTCGATATTTGTATACCGGTATTCTTAAGTATTTGGTTTGTTTAATGTTATTTATAGCTTTTTCTATTGTAACATCTTCGGATAAAGAAAATATTTCATCAAGAGGAGTCATTACCTCAAAAGCATGGGTGTCATTAAATTCAAAAACATTTTGTATAAGATCCCGTTCCGCTTTATTAAGTTCACCGCTTTCGTGGCTTTGGTCAACCAGAGTCCTGAATTCATCTTCCATAATTGCTGTAGAAGCGTGCTGTTTTTTAAACCCTATTATTTTTGCAAGTGTAATAGAAATGTTATACAATAAGAATTTTACAGGAAATATTATTTTTGAAAAAATATTAAGAGGTACGCTTATGAGAGGTGCAAATTTTTCATTATAGGTAATAGCAATTGTTTTGGGTATCACTTCTGCAAAGATAAGAGTTAATGGTGTCATTACAGCCATTGCAAGCCAATCGCCATGCTCCTTTGAAATCGATACAAAGAATGAGGTTGCAATTACGGAAGCTGCTATATTAACCATGTCATTTCCAATTAATATTGTAACAATCAGGGCTCTTGGTCTTGATAGCAGTTTGTTTATTATTAATGATTTTTTTTTGTTTTTTCTTTTAATCCGTTCACGTTGAATAGAAGATAAAGAAAACAGAGCCGTTTCAGAGCCGGAAAAAAATCCTGAGAATATAAGAAGAAGCAAAATTGTTACAGAATATAATATTTTTATTTCCAAAGCGGTACCATTTATATAACAAATTTAAGAAAATAATCGAATATGGGATAAAATATATACTATGTTAATATATTTATCAATAACAAGGAATATTATTAATTATGCATAAACTTTTTGGTACAGATGGTATCAGGGGTGTTGCGAATCAATATCCGATGACTCCTGAAATGGCTGTTATTATAGGTAAAGCAGTCGCTTTAAAGTTCAAATCTACAAATAGAGACTCTCGGATTATAATAGGCAGAGATACTCGCATATCTTGTAATATGATTGAATATGCATTAGCTTCAGGTGTTTGTTCGATGAATGTTGATGTTTTACTTGCAGGTATTGCACCAACACCTGCAATCGCATTCCTTACGCATTCATTGAAAGCAGCCGCAGGTATAGTAGTATCGGCTTCTCATAATCCATACTATGATAATGGTATTAAAGTTTTTGATGGATCCGGTTACAAGCTTTCTGATGAAGCTGAAAATGAAATTGAAACTTTAGCAATGAATAATAATTTGTTGTGCCAAAACGTTACTAATAACGATACCGGTACTGTAAATCATGTTGAAGATCCTCTTGTAAAATATTTAGAATTTCTTAAAAATACAATGCCTTTAGGTTTTTCTCTGGACGGGATTAAAATAGTAATGGATTGTTCAAACGGAGCAACTTATAAAATAGCGCCGTTAATTTTTTCCGGTTTTGGAGCTGATGTAAAGCTTTTAAATGTTAATCCGGACGGAAAAAACATTAATGATAATTGCGGTTCTGAACACATTGAATCTCTATCAAAAAAAGTATTGGAATTAAAAGCTGACTTAGGAATTGCTTTCGATGGAGACGGTGACCGCCTGACAGCAGTAGATGAAAAAGGCAATAAAATTTCAGGAGACAGGATGCTTGCGATTATTGGCATTATAATGAAGAAAAAAAATATATTACCAAATAATCATGTAGTTAGTACGATTATGAGCAATATGGGCCTTGTTGCCGTATTTAAAGAAAAAGGCATAAATCATACTATGTCTCAGGTTGGCGATCGATATGTAATGCAGGAAATGATCAGGACAGGTTCCGTAATTGGAGGAGAGGATTCCGGTCATATTATTTTTTTGAACCATCAAACAACAGGAGACGGAATTTTAACTGCTTTAAAATTAATGGAATTTTTGAAAGATGAATCGCTGCCTCTTTCTGAGCTTGGAAAAATCATGAAGGTTTTTCCTCAGGTATTAATAAACGTCAAAGTTTCTAAAAAACCGGATATAAATAAAATTCCACAAATTAAAGATGCTGTTAAATATGTGGAAAATATTCTGGAGGAAAAGGGCAGGGTACTTATCAGATATTCAGGCACACAATCAATTTGCAGGGTAATGGTGGAAGGCCCTTCTCAGGATGAAACTGATAAACTATGCAGGTTTTTGGCGGATAAAGTGAAAGAATATATTGGATAAAGAAAGTTCATAAGTTCGTAAGCTCATAAGCAAAAGATTATAAAATCGGGCAACAACTTTTAAATATGACCCAAATCTGTTTATAAGTAATTTTCTTTAAGATCTATGAGCTTACGAACATAAATGATGGCTATCTTCTGTCTCCCAGGATTCTTAACAGCATAAGAAAAAGGTTTATAAAATCCAAATAAAGAGAAAGCGCTCCCAGGATAGCTCCTTTTCTGACAACACCTGCATCAAGCCCTGAAGGTTGTGTCATCGCCATGTTTTTTAATTTCTGTGTATCATATGCGGTTAATCCGACAAATACTATTACGCCGATATAACTGATGATCATATTCATAGCAGAGCTTCTGATAAATATATTGACAACAGACGCAATTATAATACCAATCAATCCCATGGCCATGAATCCGCCCATTGATGTTAAATCGCGTTTTGTTGTCATTCCGTATATGCTGCATGCTAAAAAAGTCGCAGAGCATATAAAGAAGGTTGATGTAATTGAAGAAGCCGTATATATTAGAAATATTACTGATAATGTAGCACCGTTTAATGCCGCATATATTATAAACATTGATGTTGCCGTCGATGCTTTCATCTTGTTTACTCTGGAGCTTATTGTAAACACCAGTGCTAATTCGGCTATTATTAAACCGAAAAACACAAGCCTATTACCAAATATAAGGCTTTGAAGTCCGGCATCGTTTGAAACATAATAAGCAACCAAGCCTGTAAGAGCAAGACCGATCCCCATCCAATTATAAACACTGCGTATAAATTCATTTACAAGAACCTGAGTCTGTGAGCCCTTAAGTGGATATGTTTGTTGCATATTTTCCTCCTTTATAATTTACTGGTTCATAATAATTCAAATTTAGTGTATATAACAATTAAGTTTGTTTAGTGAAATTTTTATAATTGGTATATTAACCTGGGTAAGTATATATCAATATTTTTTATTTTCAAGTAACTTCGGATAAGCATATTATGAAATCGGACCGATTGTTTCATGAACTGTTAAATATAATAGAAAAATTAAATATTATAGTAAAAGAACAAAAATTGCGCAAATCAGGAATAAATATAAAAAGCGGGTTTTGTAAAATTAAAGGCAAAGATTATTTTATCCTGGATAAAGAGCTGCCAATCAATAAGAAAAATGAAATACTTTCCGAATTTATTAACAGATATGAGTATGACAATATTTATATTGTTCCGGCTGTTCGTGATTATCTCAATAAAAATAAGTTTGATATTGGTTAAATTGTCTGAAAATGATCATGTGCGAGGAGGCTATTATTTGATAGAGGCTAAAATCTTTTATCATTCTCCTAATTAGTTTACATAATATACATTATCAGACGTTATAAATAAAAGCGATTTTTCCAATTTACACTATTATATAATTTTACTAATTGATATCTTAAAATAAAACATGGAAATAAAAATATATTCGGTAACAGAATTAACCTCGGAATTAAAAAACTTAATTGAAGAAAAATATCCTCTTGTCTGGGTGTTTGGTCAGATTTCAAATTTAAGTACCCCATTTTCAGGACATTTTTATTTTACTTTAAAAGATGAATCAGCACGGATTAATGCAATAATATTTAAAGGGCAAAGAAAGAATTTAAAATTCACACCTGAAAACGGCATGTCTGTAATTGGTTTTGGCAGATTGGGTCTTTATGAAACAAAAGGTTCTTATCAGGTTATTTTTGAATATTTAGAACCCAAAGGCATAGGATCTTTACAGATAGCTTATGAACAGCTTAAAGCAAAACTTTCTTCCGAAGGTCTTTTTGATAGCAAATACAAAAAGAAGCTGCCTTTTCTCCCTGAGAATATCTGTATTATAACTTCACCTACCGGATCGGTATTATATGATATTATTAATATTATCAGCCGAAGGTATCCTAGTGTAAATTTAAAAATAATTCCGGTTTCCGTTCAGGGTATATTCTCAGAAAATGAAATTGTTTCCGCGATTAAGTTGTTAAACAAATATTGTTGCTCTGATGTAGCAATAATTGCCCGAGGAGGCGGATCATTAGAAGAATTGCATGCATTTAATTCGGAATCAGTAGCAAGGGCCATTTTTGAATCCAAAATTCCGATTATATCTGCCATAGGACATGAAACGGATTATACGATTTCCGATTTTGTTTCAGATTACAGAGCTCCCACGCCTTCTGCTGCTGCTGAAATTGTTGTTCCACTTAAAAATGACCTTTTAATAAAGAACCAGAAACTATACCTATCTTTAAAATCAGGTATGGAAAAGATTTTAAATAATCACAGGAATAATCTGAATAAAATATCAAAGAGGATTAAAGACCCGAAAAGCAAACTATATGACTTGATATTAAAAAATGATGATCTAACAAAGCGCTTGGTAAGATCGGAAATTAATTATATAAATCAACTGAAAGAACGAACTGTATGGAAAATTGATAAATTAAACAATAATAATCCATTAAGATACATATTAATATATAATGATAAAGTTAAAATAATAGTTACTAACCTATATAAATCAATTAATATCAAGCTTAATAATTCTAAAAACAAATTAAATGAGTTTTCAGCTAAATTAAGTGTTTTAAACCCTAAGGGTATTCTTAAACGTGGTTACAGTATAGCCAGAACAATACCTGGGAAGAATATTATAACGGATTCGAATAATGTTGAAATAGCACAGCAAATTGAAGTAATAGTTAATGAAGGCTCTTTAATATGCAGAGTCGAAAGGAAAATTTATGGCAAAGATAATATTTGAAACAGCAATGAACCAGCTTGAACAGATAGTAAATGAACTCGAATCCGGGAACCTCTCTCTTGAAGACTCTATAAAAAAATTTGAAGAAGGCATTAAGCTTTCAAAATATTGTTCTGCCAAACTCGATGAAACCGAAAAAAAGATTTCTCTTCTTTTAGAGGGACAGGATGGAAATATTACGGAAAAAGAATTTTCACCGGAAAAGGTTTCAGAATGAAATTTAATAATACCAAGAGTGTTCTTTCAATAGATTTTGATCTTGAATCCTATTTTGCAGAAAAAACAAAAACAATAAAAAATGAATTAATAAATATTATTAATAAATCAAACTCGTTCGGGCAATTATCAAAGGCTATGGAATATTCTTTAATATCTGAAGGAAAAAGAATAAGACCGATTCTTTGTATCGCTGCTGCCGAATCTGTCGGAGGTAAACAATCTGATGTTTTACCGGCAGCATGTGCAATTGAAATAATTCACACATATTCTTTAATTCATGATGATCTTCCTGCTATTGATAATGATTTATTAAGAAGAGGCAAACCTACATGTCACGCTGCTTTTAATGAAGCTACAGCTATCCTTGCCGGTGATGCGCTGCTTACTCTGGCTTTTCAGGTGCTTTCGGAATTTGAATTACATAATAATACTAATGCGCTTAAATGGTTAAAGATCATAAATTTAATATCAACAGCTGCCGGTTATATGGGAATGATTGAAGGACAGATGAGGGATATAGCTTCTGAAAATACTCAGATATTATTGAACAAATTGGAAGAATTACATATATTGAAAACCGGAGCGCTTATTGTTGCATCTGTTGAATCCGGTGCGATATTAGCAAATGCAAGTTTGGATCAAATAAAACAGCTTAAAATTTACGCAAAAAAAATTGGCCTGGCATTTCAGATAGCTGATGATCTTCTTAATGCAATGGGTGATCCAACCATTACCGGCAAACCTGTAGGAACGGATAATGTCCGAAAAAAAAGCACCTACCCTTCCCTTCTTGGAATTGACGAATCGGAAAATTATGCAAAAAAACTTATAAAAGAAGCCTTGCATGCACTTGCAATATTTGATAATAAATCTGACCCTCTAAGAGCTATTGCACTATATATTATTGAAAGAAATAGATAATAATTAAAGGAAAATATTTGTTGAGCATACTTGACACGATTAATTCGCCTGATGATTTAAAAAAGATTCCTCGTTCGGATCTTCCTGATCTAGCTGCTGAAATTAGAAGTTTAATAGTTGAAGTCGTTTCTAAAAATGGCGGACATCTTGCTTCAAGCCTGGGTGCGGTTGAACTGGCAATAGCCATTCATTATGTTTTTGATGTTCCCCACGACAAAATTATCTGGGATGTGGGACATCAGTCTTATGCTCACAAAATCATCACTGGACGGCGGGAGAAATTTCATACGCTGCGCAAGTATGAAGGTATTTGCGGCTTTACCCGGATGTGTGAAAGCCAATATGATTCATTTACAACAGGCCACAGCAGCACTTCCATATCTGCCGGACTTGGAATTGCCTGTGCCAAGAGTCTGAAAAAAGAGAACAATAAAGTAATAGCAGTTATCGGAGACGGTTCCATGACTGCCGGCCTTGCGTATGAAGGAATGAATCAAACAGGGTATCTTCATAAAAATAAAGATTTTATAGTTATCTTAAACGATAATGACATGTCTATATCAAAAAATGTTGGTGCTTTGTCTTCTTTCTTAAGCAGAACATTTTCAAAAAAATATTTGCAGGATTTAAGAAAAGAATTTGGGGAATTTTTAAAATCTCTTCCAAAAATTGGTGATGATTTATACAAATTTGCAAAACGTTCGGAAGAATTTTTTAAAACATTTGCAACTCCGGGCATGCTTTTTGAGGCTTTCAATTTCGACTATTTTGGCCCCATAAACGGGCACAATATAAATCATCTCATAGATATCCTGAACAATATAAAGCATCTTAGAGAACCGGTGCTTCTCCATATTACCACAACCAAAGGAAAAGGATATCCTCCTGCAGAAAGAAATCCCATATATTTCCATGGAATCGGCAGCTTTAAAGTTAAAACCGGAAATTGCAATAACACAAAAAATGGCATCTCTACCTACACTGAGGTATTTGGAAAAACAATGGTAGAGCTTGCCGGTAAAAATGAAAAAATAATTGCAGTCACTGCTGCAATGCCGGAAGGAACAGGCCTTACTGAATTCAGCGAAATATTTCCGGAACGTTTTTTTGATGTTGGGATTGCCGAACAACATGGAGTAACATTTTCGGCAGGTTTGGCTACCGAAGGCTTCAGACCGGTTGTGGCAATATATTCAACTTTTCTGCAAAGAGCTTACGACCAGATTCTGCATGATGTATGTTTAGAGTCTCTTCCCGTTATCTTTGCAGTTGATCGTGCAGGCATAGTTGGTGAAGACGGAGCAACTCACAATGGCTTGTTTGATATTTCTTATTTGCGGAATCTGCCCAATATGGTGGTTATGGCACCAAAGGACGAAAATGAGCTGCGTCAAATGCTTTTAACAGCTCTTTCCCATAACGGCCCCATAGCATTCAGATACCCGAGGGGAACAGGTGTTGGTGTTCCGATTGAACCTGATATTAAACCACTTCCGATTGGTAAAGGAGAAATACTTAAAAAAGGAACGGATATTCTTATTCTGGCAATTGGCCATTCAGTCTGTGAATCATTAAATGCATATGAAAAATTAATATCGGAACATGGGATCAGCTCAACTGTAGTCAACTGCCGTTTTGTTAAACCGTTAGATACTGAATTAATAATTTCACTTACAAAAGAAATTCCCCGCCTAATAACTGTTGAAGAAAATATCCGTATGGGAGGATTCGGAAGCGCCGTGCTTGAGTGCTTAAGTGATGGAGGCATTTACGATTATAAAATTGACCGTCTCGGAATACCGGATGTTTTTGTTGATCATGGACCTCAGAATCTGCTCAGAGCCAAATATAAAATTGATTCTAATGCGATAGTAAATTCAGCTTTAAAATTGATGGGTCGTATTTAAAAATTAATATTAAAACTATAAAATATCCGGCATTGAATGTTAAATATTCAATATAAGAAGTGCAATCATGTCTGAAAACAAGAAACGGCTTGATGTTGCTGTGCATGAATGCGGATTGGCACAAAGCCGGCAAAGAGCAAGAAGCCTCATTATGGCCGGGAAAGTTCTTGTAAATGATAATATCTTTGATAAACCGGGAGTTATGATTTCAAAGACAGATGCTCTGTCTCTAAAAGAACCGGATATGCCCTTTGTAAGCAGGGGTGGGATTAAGCTCGAAGCGGCTTTGAAAGAATTTGATGCAGATGTAAATGAATTGATATGCCTTGATGTTGGTGCTTCAACGGGAGGTTTTACAGATTGTCTGCTCAAACATGGAGCTAAAAAGGTTTTTGCAGTTGATGTCGGCTATGGTCAACTGGCATGGACGCTGAGACAAGACGCCAGAGTAACTGTTATTGAAAGAACTAATATAAGATACATGCTGCCCGAAACTCTCGGGGGCCTTGTTGATTTTGTTACTATAGATGTTTCTTTTATTTCTTTAAAAACTGTTGTTCCTGTTGTTATGAAATTTTTAACATGCAATGCCGGTATAATTGCTCTGATTAAACCGCAATTTGAGGTCGGAAAAGGAAATGTCGGAAAAGGCGGGGTAGTAAAAGATCCCTT
Source organism: Desulfobacterium sp. N47 (assembly GCF_051233685.1). Taxonomy (NCBI): domain Bacteria; kingdom Pseudomonadati; phylum Thermodesulfobacteriota; class Desulfobacteria; order Desulfobacterales; family Desulfobacteriaceae; genus Desulfobacterium; species Desulfobacterium sp. N47. Next base: position 2,569 of record NZ_JBAMMY010000280.1, on the reverse strand, counting down.
ATTGCATACAGAAGTAATCAATAGTCTGACGGATTTTTTTTCAAAAACCGGATTAGATATAGAAGGTGTCATAGCATCTCCTATAACAGGCCCCAAGGGGAATAAAGAATTTTTAATTTATATGAAATATAAGGAATATAGAGAATAAACAACCCCCTGGCCCCCTTTGCTAAGGGGGAATTAACGTGCGTGCGTCAACTTTTTATTAAGGTGGGCAATCATATTAAACCCAAATGTGGTTACCCTGTAAATAACAGTTTTTGAACTTGATTTTATTTAAATATAAATATAACGGTATATAATTGATTTCTATTGATTCAGCCGATTAAAAAACAATATAGAGAGGAGCGTAAATGAGTGAAAGGTTAAATAAACTAAGAAACATTGCTTTTGTTGGGCACGGTAGTTCCGGAAAAACATCTTTATCCGAAATTATATTATTCAAAACCGGTATTATCAAACGGCTTTGCCGTGTGGAAGATGGAAATACCGCAATGGATTTTGAGCCTGAAGAATTAAAAAGACTTATAAGCATCAGCAGCGGATTTCATACAGTTAACTGGAAAAAGAATATTATTTCACTTATTGATACTCCGGGAGATCAAAATTTTTTCACCGATACAATCAATAGTATGCAGGCTGCAGATGGAGCAGTTGTTGTCATTGATGCAGTTGACGGAGTTAAAGTACAAACTGAAATGGCATGGGATTATGCCGATCAATTCAGTCTTCCACGCATAATATTCATCAATAAACTTGACAGGGAACGGGCTGATTTTTTCCGTACTTTTAAAGATGCAGAAAACGTATTTAAACCAAAACCGATAATACTGCAATTACCCATAGGCTCAGAATCGGAATTTAAAGGAATTGTGGATCTGATTTCCATGAAATCGTATATATATGATTCGGATGGTAAAGCCACAACCGGTGATATTCCTGCTGATATGCTTGAAGCGGCAACAAAGGAAAAAGAAGCCCTCATTGAAAATATTGCAGAAGCAGATGATACACTTATAGAAAAATATCTTGAAGGAACAGAAATATCTGATGATGAAATTAAATCAGCTTTAAGAAAAGGTACTTTATCAAAAACATTTGTCCCTGTAATATGCGGTTCAGCTATAAAAGACATAGGAATCGATCTTCTTCTGGATTTGGTTGCAACCTGCATACCTTCACCTGCTGAAATGGCTCCAAGAAAGGGTACGGATTCAAATGGCAAGGAAGTTGAACGCAAACCTGATCCTGATGCCCCTTTTTCGGCATTTGTATTTAAAACGGTTGCTGATCCTTACGCCGGACGACTTTCAATAATGAAAATCGTTTCAGGTTCACTTGGTGAAAACGGGAATTTTTATAACATCAATAAATCAGCTAAAGAACGTTATAATCAGCTTCTTGCTATAGCGGGCAAGGAACAAAAGCCCATCACCGAAGCGGGCCCGGGAGAGATTGTTGCAGTTGCCAAACTAAAAGAAACTGCAACCGGTGATACATTATGCGATGAATCCGCCAGAATAAAGTTTGAATGCGCCAAACCTCTTCCGGCACTTATTTCGTTTGCTGTTGGCTCCAAAGTTAAGGGAGAAGAAGATAAAATATATATTTCATTGTCAAAAATATTAGAAGAAGACACTGCCTTAAAACTGGAACGTAATGCTGAAACTAAGGAAATTCTCCTTTCGGGAAGAGGTCAGGTACATATTGAAGTAGTAGTTGAAAAATTAAAACGAAAATTCAATGTAGAGACTCAGCTTAATACTCCCAAAGTTCCATACAAAGAAACAATTAAGAAAAAAGTCAGGGTTCAGGGCAGACATAAAAAACAGTCAGGCGGTCATGGTCAGTTTGGTGATTGCTGGATTCAGATGGAACCTTTACCAAAAGGCGGCGGATTTGAGTTTGTTGATGCAATTGTTGGCGGATCAATTCCAAAACAATATATTCCGGCTGTTGAAAAAGGTATAATAGAATCAGCCCAGAGAGGCGTTCTGGCCGGATTTCCATGTGTTGATTTTAGAGTAACATTAGATGACGGATCATTCCATGCTGTCGATTCATCGGAAATGGCTTTTAAGGTTGCAGGCTCCCTGGCCTTCAAGAAAGCCGTTCTGGAAGCAAAGCCGGTTCTGCTTGAACCTATCATGAAAGTTACGATTACAACTCCCGAAGAATACATGGGTGATATAATGGGTAACCTGAACAGCAGAAGAGGCAGAGTGCTAGGTATGGATTCAGCCGGTAAAAACCAGATAATTATAGCCAATGTTCCGATGTCGGAATTTCTTACCTACGAACCGGACTTAAGATCAATGACCGGCGGGCGCGGTATTTACGCCATGGAATTTTCACATTATGATGAAGTTCCTGCTCAGATAGCAGAAAAAGTTATTGAAGAAGTAAACAAGGAAAAAGAATAAAACACTTTAGTCCCTTAATTGTAAAGTTCTTGCAAAAATGGCAAAAGAATTTATTGGCAAGCGGTTCTGAGTCTTGCCAGTTCAGGGATTACGAACATCTCCCTGATCATTAAACCGGTAACGATAACGGCCTTGCCCAACTTAGT
>NZ_JBAMMY010000276.1:0-2548 GCF_051233685.1 Desulfobacterium sp. N47 | reverse complement strand
GAAAACGTTTTCTGTAGAGGTTTAAGGATGTCGTTAAGAATAAACATTTTTAAAGTTGCTCCTTTCATAGGGGATATCAAAAAATTACGAAGATATCCTCTCATGAAAAGGGAGGAAAGTCAAGCAAAAGTTGACGTAAGTGCTTGAAATACTTGGTATATAAATTGCAATGCATTTTACATGCCATCTTTTTATGTTTTGTGAAAAAATATCGCAAAATTTTAAAACCATGTTTGAACGGCTTCAAAAACAGTGAAACTTTAGGTTAGTAAGTGAACCACTTATTTAAAGAAGTAACAATTCATAAGTACGCTTTTTGTAAACATATGGATTTCGTTTTACGTTTTATAAAGGATATAATTAATGGATACAGATAATAATATGGCAAGCATAGATCCTGTCAAATACAATCTTGACAGTGAATTTAAATTCAGATGCCACAGCGGCCTATCGTGTTTTACAAAATGCTGCAGAGGTATAACTATTATTTTAACACCTTATGACATAATAAGACTTAAAGAGATCCTTTCTCTTTCTTCTGAAGAGTTTTTGGCAATATATACTGAACCGCAGCTTCTTGAAAAAACGGATTTACCAATTGTTACTTTAAAACTTCTTGATGATGAACAGAAATCATGCCCCTTTGTCAGAGATGACGGATGCCTGGTATACACACACAGGCCGACCGCCTGCCGTTATTACCCTGCAGGAGTTGCATCTCTTAATTTTAAAGAGGATTCCGATGATCAAGGGTTTTATTTTTTTGTTAATGAACCGCATTGTTTGGGCTTTGAAGAAGACAAAATTTGGACAATCAGAGAGTGGCGTATTGATCAGGGAGTTGATATTCATGATCAAATCAATGCCGGATGGATGGATCTGGTAGTAAAGAAAAGATCCTTTCCGAAAAACATCATGCTTACTGAAAAAAGTAAAAACATGTTTTTTACCGCTTGCTATGATGTTGATAAATTCAGACGGTTTATTTTCGAAAGTTCTTTTTTAACCCGTTATAAAGTTGATAATGAAACTGTTGAAAAAATTAAAAAAGATGATATTGCTCTTCTTGAATTTGCTTTCGGCTGGTTAGACACAATATTATTTAAGAATGAACAGTTCAAGGTAAGCGAATAAGAAGCAGTGTGCGGAATGAAAAAACAGGTAAGTATAATTATCCGAACAGTATGATGATGGCTGCTTCGTTGTGTACCCGCGACCGTCAAGACAGGTGACCATCGCCCGTTGATAGTCTGCGCACTTTTGGTTCAATTGGGCTTCTGATATGCCAATAGGAGGCTTTCCAAAATCTTTTATTATACAGATTGCTGTAAATTCAAAGCATAACATCAGTCGAATTTTATAAAATTGTCAACTTTCGCTATTAAAGTTTAAGCCTTTCCTATGGGATATTTGCTTCATATCATAGTCACATTCAAACCTATGATCAGAAGAATATATGAAGGAGTTGCTTTGATCTTGGGTGTTCCTTTTTCTTTTCTAAACTTCTGAAAGCAGCAAACTTTTAGTCTTGAATAAAATGCTTGATTTTAACCAGAAAAAATGATGTTGTCTTTCTCAGCGATCATGATAAAGGATAATCACGCCGGATTTTTTATTTTATCGGAAATAAAATTAGTGAATATACGATATTTGATTTTGAAGATTATTTGTAGATATTTCAAGCAGTGAAAATTTTTAAAAAAAAATAGTTATATGGTAATGATTGAAGGTAATTTCGAAAGGGGAGCAGCACCGATTAGGCTTGCTTCTCGATTAAATGAGATATTATGCGCATAGAACCGGAAATAAATAATGTAAGTATCGTATTAGTCGGCAACTTAAACCCTGCAATATTTCACCCCGCATGGTTTGTAGCCAATAATATACTTAGTAAGGAAGACCTTAAAAGCGCAAAAGTAGAAATAATCCACCAACATCTTGCAGTTTTTAAGGTCGGAGATTGGTTGCACCTTACTGCTGAACCAAACCGCTTTATTTCAGAAACAAGCGAGCCCCCTTTTGTTAGACTTAGTGATTTTGTTGTCAAAACTTTTGGAGAAGCTCTTATTCATACACCTATTTCCCAAATGGGTATTAACCGCCTTGTTCATTTTAGCGTTGGAGATGAGGAAACGCGTAATAAAATAGGAAAGAAGTTAGCTCCACAAGAAGTGTGGGGAGAGTGGGCACCTTTTATCTCTGGGAAAAAACAAGAGAAACATGGCGGTATGGTTTCAATTACTATGCAACAAGTAGATCTCGATGATCGTGAAGCCGGGCAAATCCAAGCAAGAGTGGAACCATCTCTTTTGATTAAGAATGGGTCGGGAATCTCCGTTACGGTCAACGACCACTACGAAATTTCGAAAGAGGATTCTTTGAATGGAGCTATTCGTATGTCAGGTTTATTAGTCCCTTAATTGTAAAGTTCTTGCAAAAATGGCAAAAGAATTTATTGGCAAGCGGTTCTGAGTCTTGCCAGTTCAGGGATTACGAACATCTCCCTGATCATTAAACCGGTAACGATAACGGCCTTGCCCAACTTAGT
>NZ_JBAMMY010000275.1:0-1517 GCF_051233685.1 Desulfobacterium sp. N47 | reverse complement strand
TTTCTGATTCCTTCTCAACAGTTGAGTCAGAATTGTTGACTTCCCCACACATCATATCAATTTCTCTGAACAGTTCTCGATAATTTTTCTTTTTTATTTGCTTATCTGCCATGCTGCCTCCTGCCAGTAGTGCCGAACGCTCGGCATAAGGCGCGGCGGCTTTTTGCCGTCGCTCTTAATGCCGTTGTTCGGTGCCTCGTTCAGATTCCAGTTGCTTAAGTTCCATAAGCTGGATTGATTTTTTTTCTTCGCTTGTCCCAACAACTTCGATAATTTTTTCTATGCATAAAAGTTTATATAGTTTTGTTCCGATAATTACCCCTTTTAGAGTTAAGCCTTCAACTTCACCAAGTTCTCCATTATGAGTATTATTCTCTTGATCAACCAATCTCCATTTGCCATATTTTTCATCAACCTTATCGAAATAACCTATTAATTCAATTTTCTCTTCTTTAAGTTCGTCTTGTTGGTTAAATATTTCATATAGATATTGTGCTTGATCGCTTGTGATTTGTTTCGTGATTGGACTTTTTATGCTAGAAAATGCCCATGAATATGAAAGTTTGCTTTTGCTTTCAGCTATATATTTAAGAAAATTAATGTATGTATTTGCGAAATGGCCTTTATTCTCGGATAAAAGCTTTAAGGATGAATCAACATTATCGATATTGTCAACATGCTGATCAACTAGGAGTAATGCTCTTATTATTTCTGTTTCACCGAACAAATTTGGATAAGACTGGGATTGCATTTTAACTTTGAATGAGCCTGGCGCAAAGGCAAAAACGTCGAGCTGGTAGTTTTCTTGCACATTCAACTGTTTTCTACTGGCATATGGAATTTGCGCAATTGACTTTTTATACGCATATTTCAACATAGTCTGAAATCGTAAAAGTGCCTCTGCCAGACTTAATGTATTTATTTTTGGTTCATTTGCCGATTCTGGAGGATTTAAACTTAAATATACAATTGTTTTAGCTTTGTCCTTCGATTCGGCTACAATTTCAGATTGGCCTTGATCAATTTTAATGACAACACCTTCATCTGGATACCATTTGTCAGGAAGTTCCTCATTTTCTAATGAAGTTATTTCAAAAAAATTTAATTCAAAGTCATGAATTTTGGATTGGTAATATTTTTTGATTTCTGGTGACACAAAAACAGCTCGCAAATCAATATGTCCATTGGAAAAATATCCAAGTTTTTTTTCTGAAATTTGGATACATGCGTAATTATCAAATCCTTCATTTTGTTCAACAACCATACATATATAATTTGTGCCAACCGCATCACGGGCAACAAATAATTGTGGCGTGTCATAATAGAGTAAAATATCTTTTAAAAAAATTTGAGTATTCATGTTACAGCTCTTCAAATACTAAAGTTTCACTGTTTTTGAAGCCGTTCAAACATGGTTTTAAAATTTTGCGATATTTTTTCACAAAACATAAAAAGATGGCATGTAAAATGCGTTGCAATTTATATACCAAGTATTTCAAGCACTTACGTCAACTTTT
>NZ_JBAMMY010000274.1:0-7765 GCF_051233685.1 Desulfobacterium sp. N47 | reverse complement strand
TTTCTGATTCCTTCTCAACAGTTGAGTCAGAATTGTTGACTTCCCCACACATCATATCAATTTCTCTGAACAGTTCTCGATAATTTTTCTTTTTTATTTGCTTATCTGCCATGCTGCCTCCTGCCAGTAGTGCCGAACGCTGCTAATCAGCCGCGCGGCTTTTTGCGTCGGCTGCATTAGCCTTGTTCGGTCATTTAATCTGCATTAAGATTCTTCAAAATCTTCTTTGCCAATGGTTCTTTGATCTCGATGTGCCGTGGGACAGCTTCCGTCGCTCCATTCTTCGGATTAATCCAAAGTGAATGTGAGGCCCCTTCCCGTTTCAGGTAGCAACCTGCGATTCTCAACCTTCGCTCCAAGTCTCGTCGTTTCATCCAATCATCACCGTATCTTGAATAGTGTCGTCAGGCAACCCTCGGAGAATGTCAGCCTTGCGATCCTCCAAGATCAATTCAATAGCCTGCCGCAAATTAACCTTGGTTTCCTCTATCGTCTCACCCTGTCCATTGGCGCCAGGTACCTCCGGGCAAATAGCCCAAAAGCCGCCCTCGGGTGCGGGCTCTATGATTGCTGTGAATTCTGCCTTCATTAGTAATCTCCTATCTTTTGTTATCGACCGAACGCAAAAATCAGCCGCCGAGTTTACGAGGTCGGCTGGATTATTTTGTTAGGCTTTTACTTCTTCATTTATTGCATCCAGATCAAATTCTTCCGGGTCAAAGCTGCCTCCTACCCATTCCAGCATCTCGTCATGCTCTGGATGTTTAGGATCCTGAATCGCTTCCAGAAAATCATAATAACCCCATATTCCTCCACAATCCTCTGGTGGACAGGCCCGTTTGCCAGCAAGACAAATGGGATAGGCTACCTCCTGGTCTAAAGGCAAAATCTTCTCAAGTAAAATCACATGTTTCCAGCTATCACCAAAATCATATTCGTAGACAAACTTCTCCTTTTCCCCAGAAATTACCTGATTCAGCTTTACTCTTTTCTCGTTTTTAACCTCAAAGTCAAACTCAGGGTCAGGTGTACCATAATATACCCCATGAATAACAAACTGGTGAAGATGATAATCAGACCAACCCATCACTACCTGTAGGGTGTGATGAAGCTTGTAAAGAGTTGTGTCGCTCCTCACTTGTATCCTTCGCCAAATTGGGGGTTTGCTGTCCCTTAAGGTTACCTTGAATTGATAAACAGAAACGCTTGATAATTGTGGCATTCTGTCCCTCCTCTACTTAATTTTACTTTCATCAAGAGAAGCCTAACATGCAAATCAGCGGCGCGGCTTTTTGCGTCCGCTGGATTTTTTTGTTATGTGTTTATTTTTTCATTATCAATTATTATTTCGTCCCCCGCAATATTTCTAATCTTAATCCTGAATTTGTCAGTATCAAGGGTGTAAACACCTTTTATCTTCTCTTTGATACCTGCTTTATCTTCTAAATCAGGATTACTTTTCCACACTTTTATTAGTGTAGTGTCAAATTGAACGGCTTCAATCAGTTCAAGTCCGGTACTGCTTATTTTTACTGCCTTTGATAAATCCTGTTCTATTGTTCCTTTTTTAGTTTTCCTGGCATTATAATCATCAATCTTGTTTTTCAAGTATGGACTGAAAAACTTTTTGATTTCTACCTTGTACTTGCTACCCTGCTTTGAAACTTTTATATCCGCATTATCAGGTGTAAATAATGCGTCTCTTTTTTCACCGAGCAAATCATCAAGAGAAACAAGTTTTACCTTCAATTCGGTTTTAGCGGTTTTATTAAGCTGTTTGTTCAAGTATTCCTGGTCAATTTCAAAGGCTTTATGAGCATAGATGATAATGACTTCATTGGCTTTATTGGTTGTATCTTCCAGCATATAGATTTCTTCAAGATATACATCGAGAAGTTCTTTTGTGAGTTTATCGTGTATGCCCGAAAATTTGACAGGTGAATATGTGCCTTTAGGCTGAGCAATACCGCCATCCCAGAATTCATTCAAGTTTAAATCCGTTCGTGATTTGAAGCCGTCAATAATGCTGAATATTTTGGCAGTCGTCTGTGCGGGGTTACGAAAAAGGCGTAAACCATCTTTGATTTTTAGAATATCGAAACTTGCCCCTGCTTTTACAAGACGGTCCCTTGTGGTTTGAAGTGCGTTTATGCCTATGTCGCAGGCAATGAATTTTCTTTTCTCATCTTCAGCGGATTTAGCAGTAGTACCTGAACCAGAAAAGAAGTCCGCAACTATCATACCTGCTTCTGATGATAGATTAATGATTCTTTTTAATAATGATTCAGGTTTTTGTGTTACATAATATTGTTTTTCAGGGTCTGTTGGGCTTGTTACAGGAGTTAAGTCCGTCCACCAGTCTGTGATAGGCGTGCCTTCTTCTCTTAATCCAGCATTATTTCCTTTAACCGCAGTTCGGCCCCTCTGTTGTGTTTTTTCTGAATAGCTTTTGTAGATAGGATTATAAGTCCACACATCTGGAGACTTTGAATACCAGTAAATAACATCATGCTTATTAGGTAATTTATCAACAGGAACAGCACCGCCACTATAGCACCATATAATTTCATTCTTAAATAATTCTTCGCCAAATACTTCATCTAATAATATTTTGACATAGTGGCCAATGTGCCAGTCAAGATGAACATATATGCTCCCTGTTTCGCTCATTACATCTTTAATTGCAAGTAGTCGCTCATAAAGCCAATTTAGAAAGTCCTCTTTTTGCCATATATCACCATACATTATTTCTTCACCAATGGTATTATCCTGAGCCTCAACTTCAGATACAACACCATTTCTTAAATAAATTTTCTTGGCATAACTAGCCCCACTTGCAAACGGCGGGTCGATGCATACAAGGTCAACCTTGATATTCTGCTGCTTTAAATAAGCACATGCCGAAAGACAATCACCCTGAATAAGCAGATTTCTGAAATCAGAGTTAAGGACAGTTTCTTTATCAAATAAAGACTGTTCTTTGGCTTTTGTGTTTCTTACTTCTTCAATCAGTTCTGTTTCAAAGACATCAATCTTATCAGGAAAGCGTCTGCCCTGAAAATTAAGAAGCGCCTGCCCTTTGGCAGGGGTTATATTGTACTGTTTCGGTGTTTTCATAATCAAAAGTCCTTTAATAACTGCTTGAATGTATCAAGGTGTTTTGTAAAATCATTTTCTCCGTCATCGACAAAACAATGATAACTGAAATGGTTGTTATGTTTTAAAAACTCATCTTTGACAAACTTTTCCTTTGCTCTGAACTCATCATTATAATAGGGCTTTCCTTTTGTTTCTATTATGATGGCCTTTTCAATCGGAATAATTTGCCCTTTCCTGTATTTTTTGTTTTCTTTCCTTCTTAAAATCAAAAAGTCCGGTGTATATCGTCCTCTTGGTGTCTGTATCCAGAAAGACTGCAAACGCTCATCCTTGTATCCGTTGAAATACACTTCAAGGTCTTTTAACTCGCTTAATTTCAGCATTTCGGCAAGTGCATTTTGTTCAAATCCGCTGTCCATTTTATAAGGAATGTAGTTATAGCTGATGTCCTGCGGGTCACAGTTGTTGTCTTCACCGAAAAAATCATCTTCCATATATTCAGGATGTTTCCCATAACCTCTATTACCTTGATAATCACGCTGTTTTATTTCCGGCATAAATTTATAAGTTACTCCTTTTGGTGAAACAAAGCTCATTTCATTATGTGAGCCTTCCCATTCAAGCAGCTCAATTTCAGTTTCCTGTTCAATCACTTCTTTTGTGTATTCAACCCTGTCCATAAATGAAGAAGCTATCATTCCGTTTACATCACTTATGTCAAGATTGGGATTTAATACCAGCCATCCAATCTCTTTCTCAATGCTTTTATAAACAGATGCTAATTCCTGATAATATCCATTGAACAAATCCGCTTCTGAAAATAACCCGTAAGTACAAGAAGAAAGGTTGTATATAAAGTCTTCAAATGCAAAAAACGCTGCGCTGTCTGTTTTAACATCTGCAATAGCGACTTCACCTGTAAGACCGCTTTTTCCGATACTGCCGGAAACAATACTTCTATCATAAGAATACTTACTCTTGATGGCTGGAAAACTAAATGCAGATAATTCCTTTTTTATTTCCGGTGAAGTCTTTTTCACAATTTTGTATTTTGTCTCAATCTGTTTGTATGTCAATTTTCCCAGTTTCGGCTTTCTGACCTGTACCGCAATATCCTGCTCCTTCTTTTCCGATAAATCAGTTATTGAAAGCTGGTAATTCTCTTTCAGTTCCTTATCAAGCGTTTCATAGTTATCGGCAGAAAGGTAAATCAAAGCGTTTTCTTTTGATGCGTCTGTAACTTCTCTTAAACAACGGCAGGCAGTTTGAAGCACGAAATTCTTTGTTGTTTTTTGCCGTGGAAGCACAACGGAGGTAAGGCTGCTACAATCCCACCCTTCTGTTCCAACAGCTACAAGCAGAATGACACGCTTTTTTGAATAAGGCTTATTGAGATTATTAAAGATAGCAAGATTTTCTTTTGGAAGCTCATACTGTTTGTTTTTTTTATCTACTTTTGAATAATATCGAAAAATCTCATCTTCTTTTCCTGTTCTGTTTTTCTGATACCATTTCCGGACTATCGGCAGAATATCATCATTCAGTTTCTTGATTGAAGGACAATAAAAAGCAACTTTACTTTTTGTTTCATTCTCATATTCAATATCATAATTTGTAAAAAAATCAGAAAGAGCCTGTTCAATAAATATACTTTCTTTTACGCTTGCTTTTCTGATGTCAGGCTTTTTTAAAAATTTACCAATGCCAATGTTAAGTGGATAATTATAAACAATATCCTGTATCTGATTCAGTTTGATATTATTCCCTTCAATCTCAATCTTTGTTTTAACATATGGAGTGCCTGATAAACCGATAACCGAATTGACGTTGCCATGCTGATTAAGAATGCCCACTGCCTGTCTTAGTTTTTTCTCACCATTGCCAGTTGAGCCGTAGGAGTGATGTACCTCATCCAATATTACAGTTAAGTCAGGTATTTGGGATAATGCTTCTCTTAATTCATTTATTTTTTGAATATCATCAATGGTGCGCTCATCCAGTAAATTCATCTGACCCCTTTTAAGATTTTCAACCAACGGCCTGTCTTTATCGTCATATCGTTCAAGTACAACTTTTTCGGCATTGGTGATAAAAACCATTCCGAAATCTTTAGTCTGTTTTATTCGATTTACTTTTTCCAGATTAGGATTGTTGCCGTGCAGTTTATCTTTTCTTTTTGAACTTAAACTGTCTAATATTTCAATAGTGATTATCTGTTTTAATTTGTCCGCTTCTTCTTTTGGCAGTATCCATTCAGGATTAAAGTCTTTTATCGTCCTTAAAGAAGGAAGAATAGCTGTTTTTGATGCCTGCGGTGCGAAAACAACATAATTATGAGCAAATCGTTTATCATTTTTAAAAAGCGTAGCGAAGTATAAGTCAAGATAGATAAAACAAGCCATCAGGAATGTTTTACCTGCCCCCATCGGAAGACTGAAGAGGTAGTTTGAATAATCAAAATTATGTAAAAGTTCATCAAGCAGGATATTCCAGTCAATCGTATTTCCTGTGGGGTCATTGACTAATTTCTTATGTAGATTTTTGAGGGCATTGTCCTGAAAGAATTGATTAAGGAATTGTGTTACATAATTCCCTTTAAATGTATGAAAATTGTCGTAATCTTGAGCGACCACATCGTCATATAAAAGACCTTCCCGAACCATATCTGAAAGCCTTTTGTTTTCGCTGGCAAATTTTATCCATAAATAAGTTTCAATGGCTTCTCTTTGCGGGGGACGGAGCCTTCCTGTTTTTTCAATATGCTCTAAGGTATTATTAATCAGAGATTGATTGCTTTCTTTCTCTAATTTTACCCAGGTTTCAGTTTTGCTTCTAATTAAGCTGTAAATTGTATTCATTGATAAATCGTTTTCCTTATTACACATAACGCTCGGCGTAACCGGCTGGCAATGTAGCGCAGCGGAATTGACAGTCCGGGTTGATGCGGTTGTTAGCAATTGTCAGATATCTGGCTTTCCTCTAGCCCCGTGCCAGATCCTTGCAATCTCGATGATGTGCTTTCCTCTCTGCACCCGGTAGACAATCCTGCATGGCTTACGAATCACTTCACGGATAGCAGGATCGTTGAACTCAGGGACTATTCGCCCTGATTCCGGAAAATCGGCTAATCTCTCCACAGCATGGAAAAGGCTCCCGATGAATCGTTCGGCTACTGTGGAACTGTCTTCTGCTATAAAGGCCGCGATATCCTTAAGATCAAGTTTCGCAGTCGGAGACCAGATCAACTTGAAAGCCATTCCCTGAATTCCTCTCTAATGCGCTCATGAGGTATGCCCTTACCTTCATCAAGCTCGCGTAGACCTTTGCGTACCCCTGCTACGAAGTTGATCCGTTCTTGTATATCATCCCAAGTAGCGTTTTCCGGAAGTTCTTGAATGCTTCTTATGGCACTTTCCTTAGTAGTCATGTTGAAACCTCTTTTCTATTCTTGCTAAAGGCAGATTAACCGGTGACGTAGCTTTTTGGCTGCGTCCTGCTTATGCGTTTTCTTAGTACTATCTCTCCATTTGGGCAATGAAATCCTCCCATTTGATTTTCTTGCCTTTAGCAGGGGTTGTTTTACCTTTGCACCAATTAAGACCCGTCTTCGTCACGATTAGGTCGCCGAGATGATTGTCGCTATTATCGTAAACATCAAGTTCCACCCCCTTGTTTTTGATCTCCATTGATACGGATAAATCTTTCACTGAAACCTTCATAGCCCTTCCTCCTGTGTAATTTTGGTTCTGCTAACGAAAAAATCAGCCGGAGCGTAGCGATCGGCTGTATTGCTCTTGTTAGGCAGTTTTTGTCTTTACCCAATCTGATATACTCGAAAGAAGTTCCATCAAGAGCTGATCAAATATATCCATGATATCAAATATGAACGCATCACTTAATTCGATTCTATAGAATTCGTCACCTTTATCATTTAGAGTAACACTTTTTCTTCTGTTGATTATGTAGTCTATTACTTCTGCTTCAGATATTTCGCCTTTATAAAGCCAGCCGCCGTTATGTACTATAGCATTTCTAATTTTTCTTATTTTTATTACTTCGTCCAACAAGACAGCGATGTTCGACGTTTCTAAGCCAATATCTTTTTCCAAGCATGCTTTAAACTTTTCGAGTATACCACCACGCCATTTGTATGTTTGAATATTAGATTTGATCTCAGCACCGAGAGCCCGGCAGAGAAACTTTAGTACATCTTCAAGTTCGGAATAAAGGGTGATGAAAATAGCAGACCTATGAATGGCTGGAACTGAACTCTTGAACTTCCAATAATCCTCACTATACAATTCACCGACTTCATCTTGTTCTTCAGGAGGATATTTTGCAATTTTGGTTTCTATCCAGTCAGAAATCCTCTTGTCTTCGCTCTTAAGCAAAAGCTGCATCGATTCATAATACTCTCTATGTTCCTGAAATTGATTTTTCAAAATCGATCTTAGGTGAGCTATGAATAGGCCTTTTCTCATCTCTTTGCGGTCTATTTTGGGCATCAGTGAACCTCACTATATTTGCCGAACGACCAAGCTGAGTTGCGGCGGCCAAGAACCTCGCCGCGTAGCGCCACCGCCGCGCTTTCCGCCGTCAACTCAAGCGCCTTGTTCGGCGATTTTATGTCGTTGATTTTTCCTTTTCCTGTTTTGTCCTGCGGTTT
>NZ_JBAMMY010000272.1:0-21471 GCF_051233685.1 Desulfobacterium sp. N47 | reverse complement strand
GCCAAGGCCGCGTTGGCTGATGATTTTAATGCCGTTTGCAACAAAAACCAGAAACTCTCCCGAAAATCTTTCGTGGACGCGCTGTTACGGATGGTCGCGTGAGTAAACCATGCATCATTTCGGTGAAACTTTAGATTATTACATTAAAAAATAAAAAGGAATAATTATGAATGGTGGGAAAATTTATAATTTATAATTTATAATTTATCATTCATAATTCACAATTAACAGGTAACTTATGGGACGTAGTTAACTTACAAACTTATTCATTAATAAGCAAATATTTATTCGCCTTTGCGAGTTTCTCACCGCGTATTACTGCTTTGCCAATAGCTGGTACCGAATTATCAAAACATCAGTTTCACAACAGCAATTGCGATAATAATGCCTGCGATGTCGGCGATCACACATACCGGCACCAGGTATTTTGTTTTACGGATCCCGACCGCTCCCAGGTAAACTGCAAGAACGTAAAAAGTAGTTTCTGCGCTGCCTATAATAACTGCGCTAATTATGCTTGCAAGCGAATCGGGGCCGGTGTTTTTTACTATATCGGTAAAAATTGCTGTTGACGCGCTTCCTGAAAGGGGTTTGATAATCGCAACGGACAACACTTCCGGGGGAATTCCGAATAAAGCAAACGGGCCGGATAAGGCCGATTTAATAATATCAAAAGCGCCGGATGCGGCAAAAGCCTTAACCGCTATAAAAATGGCAAGAAGATACGGAAAGATTTTTATAATTACCTGGATTCCCTCTTTTGCCCCTGTCACAAACGAGTCATATACCCGCACCTTTTTGAATGCGCCATACAAAACCGCAAACATTATAAAAGCCGGGATCATAAGCTGGGAGATATAACCGATGATCTTCATTTGGCCAGCCTTTTAAAAAGGAACAATATGCATACGGCAATAACAGCGGATATCAGCGTTGCGCATAATGTAGGAAATACTATGCCGGAAGGATTTGAAGAGCCGAAATCCGAAAGAATCCCCACAATGGTAAAAGGCACAAACTGTATGCTTGCGGTATTTACCACGATAAAAAGCATCATCTCAAATGTCAGATTCTCCTTGTCTTCATTTAAAGTCTGAAGATCCTGCATTGCTTTGATACCAAGCGGTGTTGCAGCATTTCCAAGCCCGAAGAAATTTGCCAGGATATTAAGCGTGATGGATGAAACAGCAGGATGGTTTTCGGGAATATTTTTAAAGAGACGGCTGATAACAGGCTTGAAAAAACGTGAAATTTTATAAATGAGCCCCGATTCCTCTATTATCCTGGTGATACCGAGCCACAAGGATACAATGCCTGCCAGAAAAAGCGATATCTCAACGGCTGTTTTTGCCCCGTCGAAAATAGCTTTTGTCAGATCCTCCAGTTTTCCGGTAAAAACCGCAGTGATAATACTGACGGTGATAAGAACAAGCCAGATAATATTCATTGTGTTTTATATAGTTCGTCGATCTGCTTTTGAAGCATTTCAATCTGCGCGTTTCTGGCTGCTGTGTTAAATCCGCGGGCCTTCCTGGATTTGCTGCCAAGATCCGGGTTGTTAACAATATTGCGGCCGAATGGCCGTTTTTTTAAATCATCTATTTTATCCTGGAGTTCTTTCCGTTTTGCTGCAATCCGGAAGGATATTGGTGACGCTCTTAACTTAATTCCGCAACTTGTTGTATTATCAATCAAACGATCTACAATCAAAGCCTTAAAATCAAGATTATTTCTGTTCCAACCACTAGCTGCAAAATCTTAAAACCGTATAGCGTTCCATCTTAATATTATGAGCCTCCTGCCTCAAATCTATGGCAGGAGGCTTTTCCGGCTGGTTTTATAACGACTCCACCAAATTCGTCATTTGGTCATAAAATTCCAGGATCTGATTTTTTTTATCCGATTCCATGAGGGCCATTGCACTTCTGGGGTGTTGATTCAGAACCCCTGTTACCATATACGGAACAAAGTAACCCCAATCGATTTTTTCCCGCCATGGAAAGATGTGAGATTCTATGGCCTCAATGATCGGTCGGACATTAAACTTGGGGTTTTTGAGAAATGAAATCAATAGTTCCAGAGGACAATTGCCGGCTCCCCGTCCTATGCCGTAAAAGCTGCCATCTAAATAGTTGATACCGTTTATTATGGATGAAATGGTATTTGCAAAGGCAAGCTGCTGGTTGTTATGTGTGTGAATTCCTATTGTTTTTCCGGGAAGACGTTCCATATATTTGGCCGACAGCATATCGATGTCTTCCGAGTAAAAAGCACCGAAGCTGTCCACAAGATAAATAATGGGCACCCTGCTTTTCGAAAGATCATCTAAAGCTTCATCAAGCTCCCTCATTTTTACAGTGGAAACAGCCATCAGGTTGATGGTTGCCTCAAAACCTTTATCCATGCAATGATGGGCAAGTTCTATTGCTGCATCAATCTGATGCACATAGCAGGCGACCCTGACCATATCAAGCATGCTTTCCGATTTTAAGGGGATGTCATCATAGTCAATCCTTCCGATATCAGCCATAGCGGATAGTTTAATCTTTCTTTCGCCTTCACCGATAACCCGCCTTATATCTTCATCAGCACAAAGCCTCCAGGGTCCGAACTTATCGCGGGGAAACGCACTTTCCGAACTGAGGTAACCAACTTCCATATAATCAACGCCAGCTTTGGAATTGGCTTGGTAAACCGCCCGGACAAAATCATCCTCAAACTGCCATTTATTCATCAGACCCCCGTCTCGGACCGTACAATCCAATACCTTAATTTCCGGCCTAAACATCTTTTTTAATTCTCCTTTATTATTGATTTTACGTAAAATGATATATCCTTAAATAAATGTCGGATTACCACATTTTCTTTATATTATAATGATAGCTTATGTGCTTTAAAGCTGTTTAGCACTTTCTTCTACAAAGTTTTTTACGTTCTTTGCAAGATCTTCAATATTCCGGTTTTCCAGAGCCGCTTTTCCGAAAAGTGAGGTGCTCACCCCAACCGCCTTAACACCTGCCCTGAAATAATCTCCAACATTGGAAATAGTAACACCGCCCACTGCTACAAGTGCAATATTGTCAAATGGGCCCAGCAGGTCTTTTATGTATTGCGGGCCAAAATGACCGCAGGGAAATACTTTAACCATATCTGCACCGGCAGACCATGCATTATATACTTCGGTAGGAGTAAAGGCTCCGGCAATAACCGGTATATTACGGGACAATGCATATTCAATTACAGAAATATCCGTGTTTGGAGTTACGAAAAACATAGCTCCTGCATCTGCTGCTTTTTTTGCTTCATCCGGATTTCGGACTGTTCCGGCTCCCAATAATTTTCCCGAAGGCACAGATGCCCGGCAAGTTGAAATAATTTGAGCAGCATTTTCGGTATTCATAGTAACTTCTATAGCCTGAAGCCCTGCGCCAAAGGAAGCATGCAAGATTTCCTTAAAAAAAGAAGCTTCAATCCCCCTTAAGATACCGATAACCGGCACATCCAGCTTCATCGCCATTTTGTTTCTGCTGCCTCCTGCCTGATACCACAATTACGTCTTATCAAACACATTATCTAATGCCTGGTGTAATTCAATTATTGAAATTTCTTCTATAACAGCTTTGCCTATTCCGTCAAGCAATACAAAATGGATTCCCTTGCCCTCTCTTTTTTTATCTTTATTGAGCGCATCCATAATTTTGTTTTTGTCGATATCAACTGCTGTTGGAAGTTTAAGGTTTTTCAGCAGTGTTGCAAGTTGTTGCTTTTCAGCAGATGACAGCAATCCCTTTTTTACAGACAGCAATGCGGCAAATATCATACCCAGGCTTACAGCTTCACCGTGAGGAATACCGGTTGTTTTTTCAATGGCATGACCCAGAGTATGGCCGAAATTAAGTTTGCGCCTTTCGCCTTTTTCCTTTTCATCCCTGTTCACCACTGATGCTTTGATTACAACAGAATCATATACCAGCCGCTCTATTACATTCAGGTCGAGAGACAAAGCTTTTTTATAATTCTTTTCAAGATATTCAAAAAGGTCGGCATCTTCTATAGCAGCATGCTTAACGATTTCAGCAAATCCGCTCAGCAGATCTCTTTCCGGCAGTGTTTTTAAGAGGTTTAAATCACATATTACAAAGGACGGCTGGTTAAAAACACCCACCATGTTTTTGTATCCTTTGAAATTAACACCGTTTTTACCCCCTACACTGGCATCCACCTGCGAAAGCAACGTGGAAGAAACAAAACCGAAAGAAATGCCCCTTAAATAAGTTGAAGCAACAAACCCGGTAATATCACATACAATGCCACCGCCTATTCCAACAAGCATTGTAGATCGTTGAGCATTCATGTCCAGCAGATTTTGATATATATATGCGGCTGTATCCAGAGTTTTTACAGATTCACCGGTACCGATAGTGATTACAGGATAGTCGGGAAATTGTTTGCGATAATATTGCGATACGTTTTCATCGGTAATAAGGACAACATTTTCATCCGGAATGTAGCTTTTTAGATTTATTAAATTCTCACCGACCAATATCTTCGACAGGCCAGTTGATCCATGGATTTCGATCTCTTTCATTTTTAACTCCTTAACATAAAAATATGCCATAAATAACCTATCTTGAATGGAATTACAAGCCATTGATTACCTGTTAACTGATAAAAAGAAAAGCATGCGAAAGCAAAGAACTGATAAAATTATGGCCTGACAATTTCATAAAAAGTTTGTCAACAGATCTGTAGCGGATCAGAAAAAACGTATATTTACTTGACTTACACCCATTCGTATATATTTTAAACAGAAATAAATTTAAATACAGGAGAATTTCATGGAAAAAGTTGAAAACAATATGTATGTCAGCGTTCATTATAAAGGGACTTTGAATAATGGAGAAGTGTTCGACAGCAGTGAAGGTCGAATGCCACTTGAAATACTGATGGGTGGAGGCCAATTGATAAAAGGGTTTGAGGACTCACTTCTCGGAATGTCATTAAAAGAGAAAAAAACATTTACACTTTCACCGGAAAATGCTTACGGCCAAAGAGAAGATAATTTGATACATTATTTTCCGTTATCTGAAGTTCCTCCTGGTGTAATTCCCGAAGCAGGTCAGGTTATCGGTCTTCAGATGCCGGACGGACGTCAGATGCCTGCTCAGGTTGTTGGTATTGACAACGAAAACGTTACATTGGACTTAAACCACCCTCTTGCCGGCAAAGAATTGACTTTTGATATTGAAGTGGTCGGAATCAGCAACACACCCACACAGGTTCAGGAAGGCTGCGGTTGTGGCTGCTCTTCATCCGGCAGTTGCGATGATAGAGGAAGCGGAGGTTGTGGAGATGGAGGGTGTTGCTGACAAATAAATCTTATAGTTCAAATTTGTCCTAAAACCTCTATGTTGTAGTTTTATATCAGAAATAAAATACGGGTCGGATCTTATAAATTTCCGGCCCGTACTTTATTCTTGATTCTTTTCTTAATAAAAGGATTTATCCATTCCTGAACTTGCAATTGGTTTTTGAAAGTTTATCCTATCGGTCAAAATATATATTTTTTCCGCTTACGGAAAGAGGAATTCCCATAATAAAATCCCAGTCAACAAGTTTCATATAGCGCACCACAGCGCCTATTCTGTACATAATACGGTTATCAACATTAAACATACTTGCTGTTTTTACTGCAGAACCAATTGCTATACCCATATCAAGTGTTCTTAAAGCACAGAAAGGACCCATAAAATCTACACCTTGCTTTTTCTGCAAAGAAAGAGAATTGCAATCCGGATATCCGCATGCACCACAATCCAACCCTAATGGTTTTGCATCCTTTATGCCTATAAGCACTACTGAATCGGATGCGGAAATATTTTTTGCGTCCCGGTCAAAATCTTTTTTTGCTTTTTTGGTTCCGAACTCTGTCATTTTTTTGGCAAGCTTTATAATTTCTTTATCTTTTAATATTTTAGTGCAAACATAATTTTCTCCTCTGCTTTTCGGAGCCGTTGTTGCAGAGATTACCATAAGCTGAGCCACCATATCTATAGCTTCCATTCGCACCTCCATTTTGTGTTTGTTATAAATGATTTACAATGACATCGATGTATATTATATTAATCTTTAAGACAATACGTTTTTGATTTGAAATTATTAAGTTAAAAAGTTTTTGAAATTCAGACCTTTCTTGAATATGAGCAAAATTAAATGATCTTTAAAAGTTTAATCCCGATAAAACACTGATTATCTATTATTTTTCTTTAAACGGAGGTCCGATATGAAACGGTATTTATCTTGTTTTTTGAGTTTATTATTTATTTTTATACTTTTTGCCGGATGTTCGACATATGAAATGAAACCCCTTCCTTTTAAATCTCCATCATCTTTAAATAATGCGGTTAATATCGCAGGTGCCGACATAGCGGCAAGAGCGTTTACAGATTCAGCAAAAGCGAAAGAAACTTTCGGTTTTGATATACTTGGTGCAGGGATGCTTCCTGTTCAGGTGATTTTTGATAACCAGGGATCTCATGCATTGGAAGTTGTTGCAAATCAAACTTTTCTTGAAGATAAAAATGGAAATCTCTGGCCGATATTAAGCAAAGACATAGCATACGAAAGAGCCACAAAGTATACAAAAACAAAGGAAACTTTTAAGGAAGGTGCATATAAGGGGTTTCTTGGTGCAGCAGCCGGCGCGGTAATAGGAGCAGCTATAGGCATTGTTTCCGGTGATAATGTTGCCGCGGCAGCAGGAAAAGGGGCTGCTGTCGGAGCAGCGGCCGGAGCGACAATTGGAGGCGCAATCGGATATGGTTCTGATGATGCTATAAAATCAATTACAAGCGACCTGCGTGAAAAATCCCTTCAGACAACCGCAGTATTTCCTAAAAGCTTGGCGCATGGAATACTGTTCTTTCCTGGTGAAGCCTTATCGGCAAAGCAATTACGTCTTCAGATAAAAGAAACTGATACCGGAGAAATTCATGTAATAAAACTTGATTTTTAAAAAATATACGTAAGCGTTTTTCAAAATCTGTTTCGCTTTAACATGTTGACAATTTCAAACGGACTCTTAACTTTCATCTAAATGCTATTGACGAGATTTACTTGTATCCCCCTTGCAGAGAGTTTAATAAATTAGCTGACAAATTACAATTGGGGGTATCTCAAAAGCACTGTGATATATGTTGCCGGCAGAAAGCTTTTATAAAGCAGGAATTGATAAGCCGGATACTTATAAACAAAGTTATCGGAGATAATATTATGTTTGAGACAAAAGAACAGGTTTTGGAAAAAATTCTTGACCAGAAGAAACCGGTTTGTCCACATTGCAAAACCGAAATGAGTATATGGGAAGTTCCTTCGATTAGCTGCGGTGATGGCTTGGGATGGGGTACTCCTTATCTTTATATGTGCTTTAATGATGATTGTTCTTTATATAAAAGCGGATGGGACAACATTAAAGATAATTATTCCCATAGTGCTTCCTATAGATGCATTTGCTACCCGGGTACCGAACAATTCGAGCTGATTACGGTGTTTAGCTCTGCGGGAGGAACAGGACAAATTGTAGATGACCAGGTAGTGGCGCAACAGGAAATCTTAAAAGAAGCTACTAAAAAAGGATTTTCCATTCTGGCGGAATGTTATGTGTCAAAAGATTCTCCATCGGTTATGAGGATTATACTCGATCCGACAGAGCCAGCACGTGTAAGGCTTAAAGCCGCCGAAATGATAGGTGACATTGGTGAAGTTGATGCAATCGAACCTTTGAGAAACTTAAAATTTGAAAACAATCTTATTAAAGAAAAGGTTGAACAATCAATCTCAAAGATACATGAAAAATCTTTTACAAGAGAATGCCCTTTTTGTGCTGAAATAATAAAAAAGAGAGCTAATGTCTGTAAACACTGTGGAAAGGAAGTAGCCGGACAATAAGAACAGCCGGTTTGGTACAAATAAATTGTTTTGCAGGGGATTAGATGAGTCGGATAAAGGCTGAGCGCTGATAAAATAACCGTGTATGAAACAAAAATAAAAACGCAGGGCCAGATGACCCTGCGTTTTTATTTATTGCCTGTGTACTTCAATAAACTTTATTGGTTTTAGTCTAACGCTTATGAATTAAGAATTTTCTTTGCACTTTCATCGTTTACATCAGCAACATGCGGTATGCCGGTTTCTTTGGCAGTTTCTCTGTTTCCTGACATAAGATCCGAACGTGCTATTTTACTTGTTGAAAATTTTCTTGCGCCGGCCATGAGCTGCTGTAAACCGCAGGACAGCTTATCGGCTAATGTGTAGAAAGCAATCGCACCGTAAGGAATGTTCTTCATTTCATCTTTACCGACTAATTTCTCTACATCAAAATACGATGCAAAAATTTCTTTTGCGCTGCTTCCAACTTCTTTTACCGTTTTGGGTAATTCAGACCAGTGGCCGTTAATTAACGCTCTTTTTTCATGATTTAAAGCGCCCTCTATATTTGAGCCAAGAAATCCGGAAATCATAATCGCTCTTCCCATACATACCAGCTTTATAAAAGGAGCACCTAATGCAAGAGCCTTGAAAATATGATCTTCAAGAGCAAAACCACCGGCAAAGGACATATCCACCACTTTTTGACCCTTAGCAGCTAAAATACTTGCGTATTCGTAGGCTTTAGAATGAAGGTTTATAGACGGAACACCCCAGCTTTGCATCATATTCCATGGACTCATGCCGGTTCCGCCGCCGGAACCGTCGATGGTAAGAAGATCAAGTTTGGCATCTGTTGCAAACTTTATTGCCATTGCCAGCTCTTCCATGCCATAAGATCCGGTTTTTAATGTGATTCGTTTAAAGCCTATACTCCTGAGATATTTCACGCTGTTCATAAAATCCTCACGCACCTGGCCTACTGAATCCAAAGTGGTTCCACCCAGACGGCTGTGACGGGCAAAAGATTTTATTGAACCTTCTTTAAAAGCAGCTTGTACTTCAGGTTTGGCCGGATCAGGATCAACCACATACCCACGGTTTTTCAGGAAAAGTGCATAATCAAGGCTTGTTACCTGAATTTCACCTCCGATATCTTTTGCCCCCTGGCCCCATTTTAATTCAATAATGCATTTCTCACCATATTTATCTACGACATATTCGGCAACACCATTTCTGGTATCTTCCACATTGAGCTGCACAATTATTGCGCCATAACCATTGTAATAACGCAGATATGTATCAATTCGTCTGTCCAGTTCCGGAGATATCTCGATTTTGCCTTTTTTGGTTTCACCAGGTTTGATTTTTGATTCGCGATCAACTCCGACAACATTTTCACCTATTACAACCGGAATGCCGACCAGAGAACCACCAATTGCAAAAGAATCCCAATATTTTGCAGCAACAAAGGTTGAGCCTAAAGCTCCTGTCATAAGAGGTATTTTTATCTTGGTTTTAACCTCACTTCCAAACTCTGTTTCAAGGTTTACGTTAGGGAAAATACATTCATCAGCACTATTGGTCATACCTTCGCCAAGACCATTAGCGCCATAGGCATAACCCTGAATTCTAAGTGAATTATAGGAGACTCCGACATGGGTAGTGTTGTTTGCACCAGCTGTTACAATACCGTAGCTTCTCGGATAAAGCAGTTTACGTCCTACAAGGCTTGATAACCAGGTTTCGCATTTGCCCATACAGTCTGCTCTGCAAAGTGTACAAAGGCTGGATTCGGCAGGATTGCCACGGTTGGTAGTTCCAAGAACATCGTTGCTTTTTTCAAATCTCATTTTAAACCTCCTCAAATAATTGAATGACATACATCAGATAACAATATACAAACCCCGGCAGATTTTATTATCTGCAACCTTCAAAAACAAAAAGGCGTCTTCCCTAAAATTGGGAATAGACGCCTTTGTCTATTTATACTTATAGTTAGCTTAACCGCACGCCATTGTACGGGATCCAACTCAAATTTCTAAAAGATCCTTAAAAAGATCGGATAATTTTAGCTACACTTATAAATTTGTCAAGCAAATTTACATTTCCAGAGGTATATTATTAAGTAAAACTGAAATCATTAATTTTACATATTAATCACCAAATGGTGATTAATATGTAAATAGGTAATAAATCAAATATACTATAAGGCTAACGATGCGATTTTAGGATGCGCGTGATCAGCATTTCTTTTTGTCCCAGAATGGGGATAACTCCCTGAGCTTTTTTATAATGGGCGGTAATTTTTCGATTATGAAATCGATTTCCTTTTCGGTATTATATATGCTCAGGCTGAATCGTATTGATCCGTGAGCTGCTGTGAAGGGAACGCCCATTGCGCGCAGGACATGTGAAGGTTCAAGAGATCCGGAGGTGCATGCCGATCCGGAGGAAGCACAGATTTCCAGCTCATTCATCATCAAAAGGATAGCTTCCCCTTCAACAAATTCAAACCCTATGCTTGTTGTGTTCGGTAAACGTTTATCCATATCTCCGTTTATCATGCTGTTTGGAACAGTTTTAATCAAGGATTTCTCAAGCTTGTCTCTTAGATTTTTTATTCGGGTTTCGGTTTCATCAAGATTATAAAGTGCCATTTCACTGGCTTTGCCGAGACCGATAATTGACGCCACATTTTCTGTTCCGGCTCTGCGGCCGCTTTCCTGGTGTCCGCCGATCAGAAAAGGAGAGAATTTTGTGCCTTTTCTTATATAAAGAACTCCTATTCCTTTGGGAGCGTGGAGTTTGTGGCCTGACAAAGAAAGCATATCAGCAGGAACCTTGTTCATGTCAACAGGAACTTTTCCCACAGCCTGCACGGCATCTGTATGAAAAACAATACCTCTTTCCTTAACGGTTTGTGCTATTTCCTCTACAGGAAAAATCACACCCGTTTCGTTATTTGCCCACATGATGCTTACTATCGCAGTATCATCATCAAGATGCCTGTATAGATATTCAAGATCGAGCAGTCCTTTGTTATCCACCGGTACAAATGTAACCCGAAATCCGGTTTTAGCCAGATTTTCGAATAAATTTTTGATGGCCGGATGTTCAACCCTGCTTGTAATAATATGTTTTTTATCAGGATTTGAAACAAGAGCAGCGCGAATGGCTGTGTTGTCACTTTCGGTACCGCAGCTTGTAAAAAGTATTTCTGATGGAGAAGCTCCTATCAAACCCGCAACTCTTTCACGAGCCAGCTTTATTTCTCTATCCACGTGTCCTCCAAAAGAATGCATGCTGGATGGGTTGCCATAACGCTCTGTAAAATAAGGAAGCATCTCTTCAAGAACTTCCGGCGCAACACGCGAGGTTGCATTGTTATCAACATATACGGGTTTCATTAATGCACCTCCTCAACGATAAGATCCGGGGAAACAAGTTCTCTTAATTTTGATTCGACATAGTGTTTGAGAGTAATCTGGGATTTGCTGCATGATGCGCATGTACCGCGCAATTCGACAATAACGGTGTTTCCGTCTACATCAATAAGTTCGATATTTCCACCATCTTTTTTAAGGGCGGGTTTTATCTCTCTTTCCATAGTTTCTTCAATTAATTTTATTTTTTGTATATTTGTCAGTTTTGCAGTTTTTTTCTTAACCGGTTTAACATCGCCGTGTATCTGATCTAAAATTTCCTGAATTTTTTCATGGCATTTGCCGCAGCCTCCGCCTGCCTTCACAAAATCAGTTACATCTTCAATTGTTGAGAGGTTGTTTTCGGTAACAGCCCGCTTTATTTCAACATCAGTAACTCCAAAGCATTCGCAGACAATCTCTCCTTCCACCTTTTTTTCTTTTTCACCACGGTAGAATGCTATGGCTTTTTCAAGAGCATCACGGCCCATCACAGAACAATGCATTTTTTCTTTGGGAAGTTCTCCGAGATAAGCTGCAATATCATCATTTGTAATATTTGATACTTCCTCAAGAGTACGGCCTATAATCATTTCCGTTAATGCTGATGAAGATGCGATTGCACTTGCACATCCGAAAGTCTGAAATTTTGCATCCTTTATCCTGCCGTTTTCATCAAGCTTGAAGTAGAGCTTTAAAGCGTCACCACAGGCAAGGGAACCGACTTCTCCTACTCCGTCGGGATTATCAATAACACCGACATTTCTGGGATTTAAAAAATGGTCTTTAACTTTATCTGTATATTCCCACATGGTTTTCTCCTGATATGTAAAATCATATCCTATATAATTAAGTTAACTGCTTGGTGTAAAACCGCTGTTGATTATATTAACATCCAAATGCATTGTTTAGACAAACATTTTCTTGCGTTTCCTTTTTCAAAATGAAAAAATATTTACACAAGATTGCTGCCAATTATATATTGGAGTTGACAGCATAGCGAGTTTAGCCTAAGAAATGCAATGTTTATTATAGCAATTATTTCAATAATCGTAACACAATTTATAGAGGTAAATAAAAATATATGTTTAACGCATGTATAATAGGAACAGGGTCCGCATTACCTGAAAAAGCTCTTTTAAATAGTGAGATAGGTGAGTTTGTAGATACTTCTGATGAATGGATCGTTCGGCGAACAGGTATTAAGGAACGCCGAATATCATTAAAAGAGGGAGAAGGTACTGCAGATCTGGCGGCGCTGGCTTCCCAAAAAGCCATGGAGATGGCAGATGTGTCTCCCGAAGAACTTGATTTGATCGTTGTCGGCACTGTAACCGCTGACAGGCTTGTTCCTTCTGCCGGATGTATGGTGCAACAAATATTAGGCGCCCAAAATGCCGCAGCCTTTGATATTTCAGCCGGATGTTCCGGGTTTTTATATGCTTTGACAACAGTGAAAAATGCCACTTGTTCAGGCGCATGCAAAACAGCTCTTGCAATAGGGGTAGACAGAATTTCAACTATTCTTAACTGGAAAGACAGAGGAACATGCATCCTTCTTGGAGATGGAGCAGGAGCTGTAGTTGTTAAAGCAAGCGAAAAAGAAACCGGTATCCTTTCGAGTCATCTCAAATCAGATGGCAGATTGTGGGAGTTATTATATAGCAAGGAAGGAAACTCTTATGTGCCTGAATGTCTTGAAGGATTGAAACCGAAATCCAGTTATCTGGTTATGGATGGTAACCGGCTTTTTAAAAAAGCGGTAAATTCTCTTACAGATATTGCAAATCAGGCTTTGAAACAAAACAATCTTTCAGGCGAAGACATTTCTATTCTGGTGCCGCATCAGGCAAATATGAGAATTATTCAGGCAACAGCACAAAGCCTGGATATCCCTTTTGAAAAATTTTATATAAATGTGGACCGTTATGGAAATACATCATCAGCTTCCATTCCGCTGGCTCTTGACGAAGCAAACAGAAAGGGGCTTATAAAAAAGGGTGATTATGTGATGTTAATCACCTTTGGAGCAGGTCTCACATGGGGAAGCACGGTTTTGAGATGGTGCTTTTGATATCTTCTAAGGATTTATTATTTTTTTTAAAAGATCGATAGTTTCCTTATAATTATTACTACCGAAAATAGCCGATCCTGCCACAAATATATCTGCACCTGCGACAGATACTTCACCAATCGTTTCCTTGTTTATCCCCCCATCGACCTGTATGAGGGTAGAAAGACCCTGTTCCTTAATTATTCTATCGAGTGTTTTTATTTTAGTAAGACTGTTATTTATAAAAGCTTGTCCCCCAAAACCCGGATTAACAGTCATAACAAGGACAAAATCAATGTATTCAAGTACCCATTCAATTGCTGAAAGTGGAGTGGATGGGTTTAAAGCAACGCCGGCTTTGACACCATGTTCTCTTATCAGTTGAACGGTTCTGTTTAAATGGGTACAGGTTTCAACCTGTACTGAAATAAAAGAGGCGCCCGCTTTTGCAAAGTCCGGAATAAAATTGTCTGCGTTTTCTATCATGAGGTGCACATCAACCGGAAGTGTGGTAACAGGTTTCACAGCTTTGACTACAAGAGCGCCCATAGTTATATTCGGGACAAAGTGCCCGTCCATTACATCAACATGAATCCAGTCTGCTCCGGCTTTTTCAACCGATTTTATTTCTTCTCCGAGTATTGAAAAATCAGCCGAAAGGATAGAAGGTGCTATTAATTTCATAATTTCTCCAAGATGAATTGTTTTGTAAATGAAAAAATATTCGATGATATCGATACTTCATTAATAAAATGAAATAGATATATCTGGATATTTGAGAACCAAAAGAATATTTCACCGGATGATGATATTCAGTTTTTAAGATATCTGCTGTCTTAAGAAAAAAAAGTCAACAGGTTTTATATCCGATTATAAATATCAAAATTTGTTCAAATTAGAAATTAGAATCTTATTGGAGCATTGATTAAATCAATTTATAATCAGAATAATATGATAATTTTCAATTGGACTCATGTTTTTAGCATGTGATAACCATAAAAAATGAAGATGTGGATTAA
This sequence comes from Desulfobacterium sp. N47, assembly GCF_051233685.1. Classification (NCBI taxonomy): domain Bacteria; kingdom Pseudomonadati; phylum Thermodesulfobacteriota; class Desulfobacteria; order Desulfobacterales; family Desulfobacteriaceae; genus Desulfobacterium; species Desulfobacterium sp. N47. The sequence continues at coordinate 7,048 of NZ_JBAMMY010000272.1, read as the reverse complement.
TGAAGATGTGGATTAATAATATGAACAACTCATTATATGGGAAAAAGGATAAAAACATGCTTAACAAAATCTTTGAAAACAAATTGTCTCAAATGGGTTTGATAGTTTTTATTATAATTTTAAATTCGTCTATTGCCTGGTCCGGAGCTCTTGATATGTTTAATGGAGAAAAGGGTGATATCAAAATATCAGGTGGTACTGCCCATATTCCGGTGATGCAGGAGGCGGCTAAACAAATTATGAGCCATAATCAGGATATCAGGATAAGTATTGCGGGCGGTGGTTCAGGGGTTGGCATTAAACAGGTTGGGGAAGGACTTGTTGATATTGGAAACTCAGGAAGAAAGCCAAAGGATGAGGAAATAAGCAAATACGGACTTAAAATGTTTAAATGGGCGATTGACGGTGTTGGCGTGGCTGTTAACCCTAAAAACCAGGTCAAGAGCTTGACAACACAACAACTTATAGATATTTTTTCCGGTAAAACGGATAATTGGAAATTGCTTGGCGGTATTGATAAACCAATAAACGTTTATACAAGAGATAATTCAAGCGGTACACGGGAAGTGTTTTGGAAACAAGGTTTAAATAAGGGTGAAATCACAAATAAAGCTAATTTTGTAGTTTCAAATGGTGCAATGAAATCTGCAATTGCTAATGATCCATACGGTATTGGATATTTATCTGTAGGTCATATTGATGAAACTGTTTTACCTGTAAGACTAGATGGCATCATACCGTCTGTTGAAAATGTAAAAAACGGATCTTATAAAATTTCACGGGGTCTTTATAGTAATACCAAAGGAGAGCCTCAAGGTCTTGTAAAAAAGTTTATAGACTATCTGTTCAGTCCCCAAGGGCAGCAAATTACGGTTAAACATGGGTTTATTTCGGTTAATCAGTGAATAAATTAAGAAGACTTATAGAAAAAAGTTTTTTTGCTGCGGCCGTTTTTAGCGCATCTTTAACCATTTTAATTTTTATATTTATGGTGATCTTAAGCCTGCCATTATTTAAAGGCGGGCTTTTTTTCAAGATCCTTGTAAACCCGTGGAATCCTGAACACGGGCTTTTCGGCATTTATCCGATGCTGATAGGCACGTTATCTATTGTTTTATTAAGTTTGTGTTGGGCTTTTCCGATAAGTTTTGGGTCTTCCGTGTTAATTTCGGTTATAGCTCCCAAACATTTTGCAAAATTTTTTAAAAAAACAATTCAGATGATGACAGGAATTCCAACAGTTATATATGGGTTTGTAGGAATTTTTCTTCTTGTACCGATAATAAGGGAAATGTTTAATGCCGGGTCCGGCATGAATATCCTTTCCGCCTCTCTTATGCTGGCTTTGGTTATTTCTCCAACAATGATAATTATTTTCACTGATACATTTGAAAATATACCACAATCATATTCTGATGCTATTGACTCACTTGGAGGAAGTGCTGTTCAAAAGCTTCTATATGTTATTCTTCCTAATTCCTGGAAAGGTATTTTATCAGGATTTATACTATCGTTTGGAAGAGCTATGGGAGATACGCTTATAGCTTTGATGGTAGCAGGAAATGCTGTGGCGGTTCCTGATAGTATATTTGCTTCGGCCCGTACGCTGACTTCTCATATTGCACTTGTAATTGCAGCTGATTTTGACAGCATTGAATTCAGATCAATTTTTAGTTGTGGCCTTGTTCTATACACATTTACAGCTTTATTGATTTTATTTATACGATTTTTTGGAAGAAAGAATTTTAATAATAATTGAAGCAAAAATATATAGAAATATGTGTAATAAGCTTTGCATGGTTTAGCGGTGTTGTATTATTATCTGCTGTTTTTATAATTCTTTGTTATCTTTTTATAAATGGATGCAAATCTATTAGCCTTTCGCTGATTTTCGGAGATGTTTCCCCGGCTGATGCTTTGCTTATGCGTAAACAGGTTTTTTCCGGGTTGTTTCCAGCTATTGTCGGAACATACTCATTGGTTATTCTGGCTGTTGGTATGGCTGCCCCGATTGGTATAGCGGCCGGAATTTATATTGCAGAATATGGAAAAAGCAGGATAAAAAATATATTTAGTCTTTTTTATGATATTTTAGCTGGCATACCATCTGTTGTAATCGGACTTTTCGGCTTTTCCCTTGCTATTTTCCTGCATCGCTACATAAAGGAAATTTATCCATGTTTATTTATTTCAGCCATATCGCTTGCAATATTAGTGCTTCCTTATCTAATTCGGACAACACAGTTTGCAATGGAAAATATTTCTCCTGATATTCGTTTAACTGCTCCGGCTCTGGGTGCTGATAATTTACAAAATATTCTTTATGTCTTATTTCCAGGATCGCTTACTGGGATTGCAAGCGGTGTGATTCTTGCCATAGGCCGCTGCGCCGAAGATACTGCTGTTATTATGTTAACAGGTGTAGTTGCATCTGCAGGAATCCCAAAATCTCTGATGTCAGGTTATGAAGCCCTTCCATTTTATATATATTATATTTCTTCACAGTACAGGAATTCTAGCGAGTTGCAAAATGGATATGCTGCTGCCATTATATTGTTAATAATATGTGCCGGTCTTTTTATAACAGCTTTTATTATCAAAAATATAATGGTTGATCGAATACTGTACAGCTCATGAAAGATAAAAACCATAATAAATATATCATCAAAGCAACTGATATATCGTTTTATTATTATAAAAAGCAGATAATAAACAAAGTATCTGTTGTAATTCCTGAAAACTCAATTTTTGTTGTTGCCGGTCATTCCGGACAAGGAAAGACTACTTTTTTAAAGATATTTAACCGTCTATGGGAAACAATACCAGGTGCCAGAATGGAAGGTGAAGTTCTTATATGCCTGAATGGTAATTGGATAAATATCTATGATAAAAATGTTTCTTTACCGGTTTTACGCAGATCAGTTGGTATGGTCTTTCAAACTCCAAATCCTTTGCCTATGAGTATTTTTAATAACATTGCTTTTCCTATGAAGCTTTCCGGATTTAAAGATAAAAAATATATTAAAAATAAAGTGGAAGATTCTTTGAAAAAGTTTTATTTGTGGGATGAAGTAAAAGATAGATTAAAGGATGACGCCAGATCTCTTTCCGGTGGTCAACAGCAACGTCTTTGTTTAGCCAGAACCTGTATCCTTGAACCGGAAATTCTTCTTCTTGACGAACCCACTTCTTTTTTAGATTCTAAATCCGTTGGAATAATAGAAAATATTTTGCTGACACTGAAAGAATGTTGCACAATTATATTAATATCTCACAGCAAACATCAAATAAAACGAATTTCAGATTTCACTATGGAGTTGCTATAGTGTTCGGTCAAAACAGGGTTTGCCTTTTTGTATTGACACCTGTTGATATATATGTTCTATTCAGCGATTATTATGAGATAACTACCTTTAGTTACAAGATTATTTTGCAAGCATTACTAAAACAGCAAACAAACTAAGCAAATAAGGATATAAAGGTTATGAAAAGAACATATCAACCAAGCGTAAGGAAACGAGTTAGAACACATGGTTTTTTAAAAAGAATGTCTACTAAACAGGGAAGAAATATAATAAATAGAAGAAGGGCAAGAGGCAGAGCGCGATTAACCGTTTAATAAAAGGTTAACTATTAAAATAGTAAGATATAAAAATATGGTAGTTTTTCTTAATTAATCTTTAATAGTGCAGTTTTACGAAAATGCAGTTTGAGAATTCGAATTTTTTAAAAACTGAAAGAATATTAAAACGGCGTGAATTTTATGAATTATCAAAAAAAGGAAATAGAATAAAAAACAAGTATGTTACGGTAATCTATTCACCTGGTTCTACTGAAAAATGCCGGCTTGGTTTGACTGTTACAAAAAAAATTGGTAATTCAGTACAACGAAACAGAATAAAGCGTTATATCCGAGAATTTTTTCGCGTAAATAAAAGCAGGTTTAAAAACAATTGGGATATAAATGTGATACCAAAAAGTGAGGCTGCTAATCTGACGTTTGAAAATACGCATTTATATTTATTAAATATATTTAAAAAAATAGAGGAAGAGTTTGATAATTAAAAATATTGTGCTTTATTTTATACGTTTTTATCAGATTGTCATATCTCCTTTTATCGGACCTGTTTGTCGCTTTTATCCATCTTGTTCCGAATATGCCTTTATTGCCATAAACCAGCATGGTTTAATCAAAGGAATATTTCTGGCTTTTAAGCGAATATTAAGATGTCATCCTTTTAATCCAGGTGGAATCGATCAGGTACCAAAAAAAACCAATACCTGAAGAGGATAGGTATCTTTATTTCATGCACGAACATCCTTCAACCATGCCTTTTTTCCAGTTAGAAAAAAAATAAAATATTTTCTATTTATTAAAATATATAATGCTATTTTTCTTATATTTGTAAGATTCTATATAAATATAGGTTCCATACGATAACAGGGAGGATTTAATGGAACAAGCACGTTTTATAATAGCCGTTGCTTTGTCTTTTATTGTTTTTTTAGGGTGGGATTATTTTTATAATGATAAAAAACCTGCCAAACAAATAACAGAAGTACAAAATATAGATAAAAGACAATCTCCTGTAGATAATAAAAATATTAACCCACCGGAAAAATCATCACAAAGTGATGATACTGTTTTTCAGGAAAATAAGCCCTTAAGAGTTTTTGAAATAAATACCCCATTATATTCTGTGAAAATTAACGAAAAAAACGCAGCTATTACCAGTTTTAAATTAAAGAAATATAATGAAACTATTGATGTTGACTCACCTAAAAAAGAATTAATTCCCAAAGATTTAAATACCGGAACCGTGATAGTGGGTTTTGATGAAAAAAGTGTTCATGGTATTGAAAATGCTACTTATACGGCAGATTCAAATGCTGCAGCCAACTTAGTATTAGACCAAGGAAGTAAAGAAATAAAGTTTTACTGGAAATCCCCCGAGGGTGTCATTATTGAAAAGAAATATAAATTTTCGGCAGACACTTATTTAATAGGATTAAAGTTAAATGTTTTAAATCAATCGTCACAATCAATAAAAGACAGGCTTTTTGTTTCCATCGAAAGCTATAATATGAGCAATAAAAGCACAAATAGCTTCGAAGGCCCAAGTGCTTTAATAAATGGCAGCCTTGAACAGATAAAACTAAAAAATATAGAAGAGAAAAATTCTTACCCTGGTAATATTAAATGGGTTGCTATTCAGGATCGCTATTTCATGTCTGCCATCATTCCGGTTACTCCTGTAGAAGCTAATATGCGCCTTTATATGAAGGCTAAAGATAAGGGATATTTTGAAGAACAATATACCCTTCCGGAAAAAGAAATCCGGCCAGGTGAACAGGAAGAAAAAGAATTTAAACTTTATTTTGGTCCTAAAAGCTTGAAACTTTTAGGCAGCCTTGGATATGATTTGAATAAAGCAGTAAATTTTGGCTGGTTTGATTTTCTCGCAAAGCCAGTTTTATATGCGATGAATTTTTTATATAGTTTTATTCCCAACTATGGTGTAGTTATTATTCTTCTTACCATATTTTTTAAAATTATATTTTGGCCATTAGGGTCAAAAAGTTATAAATCTATGAATGAAATGAAAAAAATACAACCCCTTCTTGCAGAACTTAAGGAAAAATACGGCAACGACAAAAAGCGCATGAATGAAGAATTGATGGGTTTGTATAAAACGTACAAGATTAATCCTATGGGTGGATGTCTTCCTATGGTTGCTCAGTTGCCTGTATTTTTTGCTTTTTACAGAATGCTTTATGAAACTATAGAATTACGACACGCTCCTTTTGTTTTTTGGATAAAGGATCTTTCAGCTCCCGACAGGCTTTTTCATTTTGCATTTACTATTCCATTTATGGAGCCTCCATATGGTATACCTGTTTTGACAATAGTTATGGGAGCGACTATGTTTATTCAGCAGAAAATGGCTCCTGCTGTCGGAGATCCGGCGCAGGCAAAAATGATGATGTTTTTACCGCTTGTTTTTACGGTAATATTTATCAATTTTTCTGCTGGTCTGGTTTTATACTGGCTTGTTAACAATGTGTTGTCAATTCTTCAGCAAAATATCATTTCACGAAAAAATGCTTAGATAGGGAGGATTAATATGCCCCATTATATGGAAATCGATGGGATAAATGTTGAAAAGGCAATAGAAAAAGCTTGTAAGGAATTGAATATAAATAGAGATGCATTGAAACATGATGTTGTTTCATATGGCTCAAGCGGAATATTTGGTCTGGTTGGAACAAAAAAAGCTAAAATAAGAGTAACAATACCAGATATAGAAACAAAAACAGAAGAGGAGACGATACATAAAGGAGCAAGTAATATAGAAGATGAATTCTCAGAAATAATCAATTCTGGTGATAATAATGAAAATAATATCGATAAGGGTCTATATATTTTAAATAGAATTATAAAAACTATTACTGATGATGCTAAAACAACGGTAAAAATTGATGAAAATGAAGTATTTTACGAAATTGACTGCTCCAATCCTTCGGTTATAATTGGCAAACAAGGACAAACTCTTGATGCAATACAATATATAATCGGAAAAATTGTCAAGAAAAACAATGGTATTAAGCAAAATATTACTGTTGATATAGCTGGATATTTAAATAAAAAGCGTCTAAAACTATCAAAACTTGCAGAAAAAATGGCACAAAAGGCTATAACAAATGGAAAACCCATGTCTTTAGGGCAAATGAATTCTTATGACAGAAGGATAATTCATCTAACATTAAAACAAAACAATGAGGTTGTAACACATAGTGTTGGAGAAGGCTTTATTAAAAAATTAGTAATATTCCCAAAGAAGAAACGTATAAATAATGTAAATCAGGCCAAGTCTGCAAAAATGTAAGAATTATTATTTAAATAACTTTATGGCCTATTGACTTAGCTGACCCAATTATTTATAATAAACATCATGAGCAGCAATATTGGGGTTAAGCAAAATTATGGGGAAATGAGTTGGTTGATTTTCCAGGAAGACTTTCAGAGTGAAGATGACTGTTATGCCTG
>NZ_JBAMMY010000266.1:0-3674 GCF_051233685.1 Desulfobacterium sp. N47 | reverse complement strand
TTTCTTCTAATCTTTGATTAATATCTTCGTTGGAACTTTCGTTATACAAATTCGCCCATTCTACAAATGGATGCTTTGGGCTCACAATTATTGCGGATCGATTTGTAATTTCCTTCATTGTTTCACGAAATTATAACGCTCGGGTTCAGCCGCGTTGCGGAGCGCAGCGGAGCAACGTCGGCTGCAACCCGTTGTTAGCCCGCCTGTGCTCGAAAAGCATACTTCTATTCCGTTCTCAATCTTCCCTGAATTCTAGAGTAGCGGCACGAGTTCGAAGCGCACGTTGTAACTGGTCTCGCCCGTTTTCCTTATAGTAATCAACCCATTGCCATTGGCTGAGACGGTCAGGGACTTTGCATTCTTCGAGCCTGAGCGGAATAATAAAGATTGTCCCTTCTGGCTGCTCATCTGCAACATCAAGAGCGTATTTGATTTCTGCTTGAACGAATCCAGACTTGGTAACAGATTTATTCGACAGGCACACAATAACAACATCTGTTTTTCGAATTGCCTTCTTAATTTCCACCTTCCAGTCTTGCCCTGGAAGTAACCTTAACTCGTCTAGCCAAGGGTTAAATCCGAGAGTCAAAATATCATCGTGAAGTTTTCGTACCGCCGCTTTGTCTCCTGATGAGTGACAAAGAAAGACTTGAAGCGCGCTTGGATGGGAAACGTGGTCCATTTCACCCATCAATTCGGGATTGGGGTCGTCCCACTCGATACGATAACTTCGATAAACCCCATCATGCCCTTTCTTTTCAGGCGTGAATGCAACTAACCAATCCCCACCTTCAAGGAATCCATCCTGTCGTTCAACCGTCATTAGAAGCGGGAATAAGTCTTCATGTCCATCAATGTCTGGCACAAACCCATCAGGCAATCGCTGGACAACTATTCTCGCCACTAGAGTTTCAGGGTCAACGGCTAGCAACCACCTGCCTTGAGGCGGAGGGCTGTAAAGCCTTTGCAGAACAACCCTTCGACTCAATCGTATGGTTCTTACATGGGGATCGCCATATCGCAAGAATCGAACAGTCATTTGTTTACTCCTAGCGGGCTAACGCCAACATCAGCCGGAGCGTAGCGATCGGCTGTATGGACTTGTTGGCTAATCGATAAATAGTATTAAATATTTGCCTTGAGTAAATCTAATCCAATTGAAGTATCTACCAATGATGTTGAATTAATAAAGCACATGCCCTCGCTTGATTGCCTCCTTGATACAAATGGTCAATAGGGTATCATCACTCTCAAGCGCCTTCTTTAATTCGTGGTATGTTGGCCGCAGGTGAACTTTATTAAATCCCCTTGTGCCCCACTCAGCAGCCTCTTTGATGCAAGTGGAAAGCAACCCTGCATCGGATTCTATCACTGATTGCAACCTACGGTATACAGGTAGAAGATGAACGGCGGTTCCTTCTTTGACAAACGACATATTACACCGACGCAAAGCCCCTTTCCCCAGTGGCTCAATGAAGCCGTGGGTGGTGTTATAGATTTTATCGCTCAACCTATAATTGGGCACTGAATAAGAGCGCGAAGATGAACTGAAAGCTTCGAAAAGACGGACAATCTGGTAGATTAAATTTCTCGACAAGGAATGATCTCCTTTATGCTATAAATTCAGAAATATGCCAACTGAAAATTAAGCGAGCGCGGTTGTATGCGCTGCTGAATGGTGGGTTGGGCAGTCCCGCCAATTCTGTACGTGTATGCTATAGTTCAAAACCATGTTTTGCTTCCAATGGATTAACTATCACGATCTTGAACCACGAATGCTCGAAATAAAGCAGATGACGTAGTTCTTCTTGCGCGCTTTTACCGATGCCATACCCAATATAGTCTACAAGCACAATCCACCATTCAGGGTACTTTGCGCGTACACATTCCACCTTTCGTGTCTTCTCTGTAACACAAATGTGAATGTTCCTTATTAGTTCCGCCAAGACAAATCCGCCGGAATCGCGGTCTGCAAAGCCACCGAGCACAAAAAAGTCCGGGTAAGTTTGGCCTGCTTTAAACAGTGTAATCAAAAATTTCGAGGAGATAGTAAGTGTCGTATGGCGATTTACGGTATTGTTGCGAAAATTCGTCAGCGCTGTCAGTAGCAGAGATTCCAACTGCTTCCAAGGCGGAAGCGGTCGTCGGAAATGATACATTACATACCAACTCTCTCCATTGGATGGGCCTATGGTTTTAAGTAGCGCCTTAATTTTCTCCCGAAGAGGGATAGACACATTTTCTAGACCGCGGTGGCCGTTGGGCCTCTCTTCATTCTGATTCAGCCTGCGAACCTCAATCGCAATTCGGCCATCAATAAGGAAGTCCGGCGGTATATTGCCATCCGGTTCGTAAACAACATCGCAAAAACCTTGATGCTTTAAGTATTCAAATGCGATCTGTTCAGAACGATCCATACTTTTTACCTTGAACGGCCAACGCTGCTAATCAGCCGCGCTGTTTTTTGCGTCGGCTGCATTAGCCTGGTTATGTGTATCGATGGTCTTTTTCCCCAGTTAATAGAAAATGCTTTGGTAATTCACTGAAAATTTTCACATGGATGAATCCTGAATTTACCAATTGTTCTTTGACTTGCTTAGGCAAACATCTGATTTGGGTTGGAGGTCCCTCGGCCATATTTTTCTTTTCCCAATCAACAATGAAAATATTTCCGCTGGGTTTCAATATTCTATAAGCTTCTTTAATTATAAGAGTTGGGTTATCTAATTCATGATGAAGGTTGATCATAAACACCAAGTCTGCGATTTCATCGTCAAGTGGAATAGAATGTTCTTCAGTTTTTACTGGAGTTATATTTGGAAACTTTTGAACAACATTCTCCTTTATCCAGTTGATCATTACTTCTGACACATCACAGGCATAGATTTTTGAAGGACTGGCGTGTTGGAGGAAAGCAATACTGAAAAATGCTGTTCCAGCACCTATTTCAACAAGTATATTTGCTTTTTCCATGCTCAATTTGTCCCAAACATAATCGGGAGGTATATCCTTCAATCTCTTGGGATTATTCAACTTTTCTAATTTCTTAGGGTCAAATTTCTTTTCGTCCATTTTGCAGTCCAAATTATGCATTATAATTCAATTGGCTAATTCGTATTATCCAAATTCACTCCCATAGACGAAACACTTTCTTATCACCTTCCATGGCAGCTTTTAGTTTTTCCATATGCCTTAATGTAGCAATTTCTCGCTGTAACTCACTCAATTTTAAGCCAAGTTTTTCGGCTAAGGGTTCCAATTCAATACCATTTGTTTTTTCTAGTACAGCCAAAATATCTTCTTGAAGTTTTGTTAAGGCAGCTCCCTTACCACTCATCGATTTTGCGGTATAAACAGCCCAGGGATCACAGGTTTTCACAGGAGAAAGTGCATCCATATAACAATCCTCACACAATATCTGTCCCGTATATTTCCTTTCCTCCCCACTTTCGATATGGGCTTTACATTTATCACACTTCATTTGTCTCTCCACGAAAAAAATAGGGTTTTATTTTCAGGTTTCTTTTTGTACATAACGACGGAAATAACCCACGCCGCCGCCGGCCAAGGATAAAAAACGTAACTTACTCGGCGTTGGGTTAATTGATTTGTTATAAAAGGATTGTAATATGCAAAACATAAACGCCAAAAATAAGAACGCAATAACGTCTTTT
>NZ_JBAMMY010000264.1:0-13823 GCF_051233685.1 Desulfobacterium sp. N47 | reverse complement strand
TAGCTACTTTTGCCTTAAATGCTGCTCCATGATTTCTTCTTAATGTCTTCATTTACCTGCTGCTCCTTTCTGTAATTGTAAGTCAATTTAGAGCAGCTTTACCACTTAAGCAACTGTGCAGTTTTTCCGGGCCACCGCTGTTTTTATGGTGCAGTCCTATGCGGATGCAATCCTTGGCAAAAGCGAATTTCATAATATGGGGCCTTTGCATCCGCTTTTAAATCTTTCCTTTTTTATTCTTTTAATAATGGCGTTACTGCTTGTTTTTTTTAAGCGAAAAGAGATTTGACTTGTTGTTATTCATCCGTAAGGTTTTGGATATCTTCAACAATAAAAGGGGCACAGCGAACACCGACACTTAATCTTCTTACCCATATACGTACCATTGTAATAGCTTTTCCCCTTATATCGACAAGATTTGAAAGTTCTTCCAGATAGTCAATGTTTTTGGTTTTGAACTCATAATATAATGTGCTGCAACTAAACGGATCCGTAATCAATATTATCTTTTCGGCATCATAGGGATGCCGTTGTGGTGAACCTGAAAACGGGACATGAGTCTTTGTCAGTGATTTAAAATCTTTTGGTTTTTGGAAAGCCTGAATTTCGAACTTTTCGAATTTTGACGGAAAAGGTGAGTCTGCCATGTCACTTCCTTTTTAAATTAGGTTTCAATCTGTTAACAAAACGGTGCGCAGCTTGCCAATAGCTACAAGTGCATGATTACACAGATAAATATAATATAAATTTGATACTGAACAGATTATCAAAAATATTTTCTACCGTCAAAATATATCCAACTTTAATTAAAGATTTTTTTAGAAACTGGCGAATATATGAGTTGTCGGATTAATGTTCCGATTGCTTTCGTTCTAATTGTGTATGAATACGTATGCTATCATATCCTGATGGAAGATCTATCCATATATAAGGATACAATCAGAACCTATGGTTTGGTTTGTAAGGCAATGAAAACAATAAAATATATATTTTTTGTTTATTTTTTGCTATTATTGATATCCGGTTGCACTGCAAAATACGGAATAAAAACGGATTCAGCAAGCAGATATAATGAATTTACAGAGCAGCAGTTGCGTAAAGAAGTAGAACTGTGGCTTGATGTTCCTCACTGTATGGGAGGCACTGATACCGACGGAATAGACTGTTCGGGTTTTGTAATGGTGGTCTATGATAAGCTTTTTGAAATAAAACTGCCGCGCGACACTCAACATCAGGTATTGGCCGGTACTCCAGTTAATAAAAACGATCTTAGAGCCGGTGATCTGGTTTTTTTTATTCCTCCGGGAATGAAAGGGCATGTGGGGATTTATCTTGGAAACGGAGAATTCGCCCATACTTCAAGCCGGAAAGGAGTAATGGTTTCTATGCTCTCTGATCCTTACTGGAATAAGCATTACCTGACATCACGCAGGATATTTCAATGATACGAATTACAGATAAAATATCAATACAGGATCATGAAATAAAAGAAGAATTTATTCAGGCTTCAGGACCGGGTGGCCAAAATGTCAACAAGGTCGCTTCAGCTGTCCAGCTTCGCTTTGACGTAAAAAATTCTTCCTCGCTACCCGATGATGTCCGTAAAAGACTTTTTCAGATTTCAGGAAAAAGAATATCATCGGAAGGCATACTGATAATAAATGCCAGACGATACCGCGATCAGATAAAAAACCGCAAAGATGCAGCAGACCGCCTTGTTGAATTAATACAAAAAGCCGCTGAAATCAGAAAAAAGCGTGTAAGAACAACTCCTTCAATCAATTCAAGGATAAAACGTCTCGAAGCAAAGCGTCGCCGCAGTACAATAAAAAATATCCGGAAAAATGTTTCTCCGGACCATGAATAATCGCCTTGTAAAAAGTCCCCAGACCGTCATACCGGCGAAAGCCGGTATCCGGAACCAACTGAAATTACTATATGCCGGATTGGGCCAGGCATGACCAAACAGGTATTTTTCGACTTTTTACGAATTCATCAAGAATGATAATTGCAAACTATGATTCAAAATCCACAACGATAGTACTATCACTCATCTCTTTAATCAATCCTGCTACTTCCTGATGTTTTGGGTGTATAATGTATTTGCTCAATGTTTCCAAACTATCAAAAACCGACACAATGGTAAAATCGTAAGATCTTTCGGAACGAAGAACATCACAGCCAAATTCATATTTTATGATTTCAGCAATTTGCTCAGGTAATGCACCCAATTTTTTTTCAAGTTTATCTATCCCATTTTTCCCCGTATCTTTTTTAAATTTAATTACTACAACATGTTTTATCATATATTTCTCCAGCTACTAAGTCCGGTTAATAAAACTTTGAATAGAATATCAGCCGGTTAAGATAATATTTATTATTCTTCTTAAGAAAAATCTTCGGATTACCGATAAAGACTAACAGCTATAATAACTATGGGCTTCCCTATGCCGGGTGGCCAATTTCAGGATATTATATTTAATAATGAACAGACAACGCATTCTCATTGTTGATGATAGCCCTACCATGCGAAAAGTCATCATACTCCAGCTGTCAACACTGGACGTTGAGATTCTGGTGGCAAACGATGGCCGCCTGCATGGTTTCGATATGGTCAGCAACCATCCGGTTGATCTGGTTGTCACCGATGTTGATATGCCACAGATGGATGGTATCACCCTTTGCAAGAAACTGCAAGCCGACCCTAAAACCGATGCAATTCCAATAGTTATTCAAAGTTCTTTTGATTCGGAACTGAATATTGAAAAAGGATTTAATGCCGGCGCCTCCGCATATATTTCCAAAAAGGAATTAACGACTTCTTTGGTTGGAACGGTCAGGTCGCTGCTTAGAAAATCATCGATAAATCGAACCAGGCGCGTAATGGTCGTTGATGATTCGGCGATGATCCGAAAAATAGTCGGGCAGGGACTTGAGAAAAAGGGCTTCCAGGTAATCACGGCTGAAAACGGCAAAGCGGCTTTGGCACTGATAGACAGTAACCTTCCGCATTTGATCCTTAGCGACGTAAATATGCCGGAGATGGATGGGTATGCGTTTTGCCGTGCCGTTCACGAAGATTCTGGACTGTCCGACATTCCTTTTGTAGTAATGAGCGTCCGGCAGGAAATGAGCCGGGTGAGAAGGATGCTGAGTCTCGGGGCAGAAGCATATTTATTCAAACCATTTAATATCGATGAACTGGTCATACTGATTGAAAAACTGCTGTCAGATCAGTATCATCTTTTGTTGATGGAAAAAGAACGTCTCAGCAACGAGCGAAAGCTGGTATTGTCCAGCATTGCCAGTCTTGCTACCGCCCTTGAAGCAAGAGATGCCTATACCCCCCCGGGACATTCGGCTGAAGTTGCCAGAATTGTCTCACAAATGGGCTTGCTGGCCGGGCTGGACGAAGAAAAGGTAAATCGATTGAGAAAATCAATCAGCGGAGAATTGCACGACATCGGTAAAATCGGCGTCAAGGATGCCGTGTTGCTGAAACCGGGCCGGTTAACCGAAGAGGAGTTTGAAGCCATCAAGCAACACCCGGTAACCGGAGCTAACATATTAAGACCCATTGACAGTTTTAGCGATATTATTGAGGTTGTTCAGCACCACCATGAACATTTTGACGACAAGGGATATCCCAATGGCCTGAAAGGTGAAGCTATCCCGTTTTGGGCACGTATGATTGCGGTTGCAGACACCTATAATGCCCTGACCAGCGATCGGCCCTATCGTAAAGGGATGACTGCCGAAAAAGCCTTGCAGATCATCAAAGAGGCCAGCGGAACTCAGCTTTGTCCTGATTGTGTGGACCTTTTTTTCAAATGCACCGACCGATGGGGGCGTCATCAAGGCCCTTGAACAAATTTTCTGAGGTTAAAATTTTCACCCGCCTTGACCTTGTGTTAACTGAAATGTTTTGAAACAGGCTCAATATATTAAATCCAAATGCGGTTATCCTTGAAAACCCGAACTATGGTCTTGCGCTTTAATTGGTGTTTTTGCTATTGATAAGCAGGAAAATCCAAAAGAATATCTTGTGACTCATCGGATTGAATTTAACCGCAAAGGATTATGTGATAATATGACTCTGAGCGATCTTATTGTAGGCTATCTTGAACAGTTTGGAGTGGAATATGTTTTTAGTGTACCCGGCGGTCCGCTTGGCGCATTGTATGATGCTCTGGTGCGCAGCCAGCGCAGGGGCGGCCCCAGGTCAATTCTTACCCGGCATGAGAATGGATCGGCCTTTATGGCCGACGGATATGCCCGTGAAACCGGTAAAATTGGAGTATGCTGTTCAACCACCGGTCCCGGAGCAACCAATCTGATTACAGGGGTAGCTGAAGCTTATGCGGATCATATTCCTTTGCTGGTGATTACTACTCAAACTGCGTTGCCTGATTTCGGCCGTGGCTGTTTTCAGGAATCTTCTGCAGATGTCACAGATATTATGGGTATGTTCGATCATTGCACCTGCTATAATAGCCTTGTTTCACATCCAGACCAGCTGGAAAATAAACTGGTTGCCGCGTTTACAGCAGCTTTTAATCCGCCAAAAGGTCCGGCTCATTTAAGTATACCCGTCGATATTTTACGCTTAGCTTCAAACAAACCGGTCAGTTTCCCCAATTTGCATAATTTATTGGCTGAGCCATCCGCTACAGTGGATTCATTGGCTCTGGATAAACTTGGCCAGGATTTGACAGATGTTTTAAGGCAAAACCGTAATGTAGTGATTCTGGCAGGTCATGGTTGTGGCGGTGCAGCACAGCAGCTTATTGAATTTGCGGAACATACCGGTGCAAACATAGTCTCAACCCAGCGCGGAAAATCATGGGTTAATCCCTATCATCCTCAATATCTTGGCGTTTTCGGCTTTTCCGGCCACAAAACCGCCAGGCAGGCTCTGGCTGATAAATCTGTGGATCTGATACTGGCCATTGGCACCGATCTTAACGAATGGGCGACAGGCGGGTGGGACCCGGTTTTGATGAATCATAAACTTGTGCATATTCATAATTTCAGCAGTGCTTTTACACGATCACCCATGGCACGTATGCATATCTGTGGAACAATCCGCACAATATTTGAGGGCCTGGTCTTGCGCATCAAGACTGCAAAGCAAGAGGGGAAGCTGCCTGCATCATTATCCGGTTCAAGTCAGATCTACAATAAAAATATTTCCTACCCTCCACCTCAGATTAAAATCATGGCGACTGAGTCCTGCCGGAAAGAAAAGACAGATTCACTGATTAAACCGCAACGTGTGTTTCGTGAAATCATAGAACGGTTTCCGCACAACACGCGGTTTCTTATTGATAACAGCAACAGCGTACCCTGGTCTATCCACTATTTTTTTCATCCGCATCCTGAAAACTACCATCTTTCTATCGGGTTTGCCTCCATGGGATGGGCAATCGGTGCATCGGTGGGTGTGGCTCTGGGCGCACCCGATAGACCGGTGGTCTGCTTTACGGGCGATGGCTGCTTTCTTATGAGCGGCCAGGAAATCACTGTGGCAGTACAGGAAAAGTTGCCGGTTGTTTTTGTTGTATTAAACGACAAAGCCTACGGAATGATAAAACATGGGCACCGGTTATCAGGCTCCGAAGCTGTTGATTATTCGATTTCAGCTGTTGACTTTTGCATGATGGCCAGAGCTGTTGGGGCGCAGGCATATGCAATCCGGAAACCCGAAGATTTTGATAAAATAGATTATAAAGCCTTATGCAAACAAAAAGGTCCTACTTTATTGGATATTCATATTGATCCGGAGGAGAAACCGCCTTTGGGAATGTTTTGAATATTTTCTGAAACTTATCCAAATTATTTTTTGTCACCGATTAGAGGCAATTCATTTTCCAGGTTGAAAAACACCAAAAATTTGGTTTCTTCTTTGGAATATTTTCTCCTGCGTAATGATTTTAATAATTCGGTATCATGTTCTTCCCGGATCTTTTTCAAATAAAGCCTTTTGCCTTTATAACCTTCTTCATTCTCTTTGAAAAGATAACTTGCATAAGGATTTGATTGAAGATTATGATGAGTCAGCCTGTCAAGCATAATGAAAGCTATCGATCCGTCTTCAAGAAAATGCGGCCGCGAATATATAGCAGTATTTACCTTTCCGTCTTTATCCGCTGTAGCTAATACCCCGGTTCCTTTTGTATTTTCAAAATATCTCTCAAGATCCATCATACGCTCCTTTCATAATAATACCTAAAAAATGAATTGTTTTCCCGATTGTTTAAATGTTAATTATTTTCTTGGTTCTTATACGCTCATGTTGCCAATTCGGACTTTTTCAAGAACATCTTCTAATATTAGATAATAACTATGATATGATAAAGGTCAATCTGAAAATTACGGGATTAAAGTTAATAGAATAATTTGGATGGAGGAAAAATATGGGAAAACTTGATGGGAAAGTTGCTGTAATTACCGGCGCCGGCAGAGGAATAGGAAAGGCCGCAGCACAACTTTTTTCCAAAGAAGGAGCTGCAGTTGTAGTCAATGATACCGATGAAACTGTAGCTGCAAAATCTGTTGAAGATATAGAAGATGCTGGCGGCAAGACAATTTATTGCGTTGCCGATATCGTTAATGGTCAAGACGCCCAGAGGCTGATGGATACTGCATTTGAGAAATTCGGCGGGCTGAATATCCTGGTCAATTGCGCCGGTATCACACGTGATGCCCCGATTCACAAAATGACCGATCTACAGTGGGATATGGCTGTGGATGTCAATCTTAAGGGAACCTTCAATTGTATCAGAGCAGCCGCTAAATATATGCGAAAAGATGGGCATAATGGGCGTATTATCAATATCTCCTCCATATCCGGTGTAAAAGGGGCAGCTACACAGGCAAATTATGCTTCAGCCAAGGGTGGAATAATTTCTCTTACCAAAGTGGTGGCGCATGAATGGGAAAGATTCGGAGTTACCTGCAATTGTATTGCCTACGGTCCTGTAGATACACGGCTCACCAGGGCAAGAGAAGAGCAAAACGAAGAGGTCGCGGGTGAAAAACTGGGTGTTCCGTTAAAAACACGCAGGGAAATGATGGAAAGATACGACGGAAGAATTATGACCACAGAAGATGCAGCCTATCCTATATTGTTTTTTGCCCGGGATGAATCCTGGTGCATAAATGGCAATTGCCTTCAGGCAGCGCTCGGCGGTTTTTCATAGAAATATTTTGTGCCGTTGAATTTTGCTTTTTTTTAGTGTAATTTGAATTTTATTGAGCAAGACAGGCCAACAGAAATCATCCAAATGCGTACTTGAGGAAAAAATGAGCACAGAAGCTACAAATAATAAAAACATGAAAGAATCATCCGGACAGGTATCAGCAGAACCGGTTTTGGCTCCAAATTTTATCAGAAATATTATTGATAATGATCTTGGTTTAAGCAAGAATAATGGCAGAATCATGACCAGGTTTCCTCCTGAGCCGAATGGTTATCTTCATATAGGACATGCAAAATCAATTTGTTTAAACTTTGGTCTTGCCGAAGAATATAGCGGACTATGTAATCTAAGATTCGATGATACTAATCCTTCCAAAGAAGAAGTTGAGTATGTCGATTCTATAAAAGAAGATGTAAAATGGCTGGGTTTTGACTGGGGGAACAGGCTTTATTATGCGTCGGATTATTTTGATAAGCTTTATGAATATGCTATGTCTCTGATCAAAAAAGAAAAAGCCTTTGTATGCAGCTTAAATGCTGAAGAAATTAGAAAATACCGCGGCACGCTTAAAGAACCGGGCATTGAAAGTCCTTATCGAAACAGGACTGTTGAAGAAAACATAAACTTGTTTGAAAGAATGAAAAATGGTGAATTTGCAAACGGAGCACATGTGCTTCGCGCTAAAATCGACATGTCTTCTCCAAATCTGAATATGCGTGATCCTGTGCTGTATCGCATTTTGCATGCCGATCATCACCGTACAGGAAGTAATTGGCGTATTTATCCCATGTACGACTTTGCACATGGCCTTTCCGATTCCATTGAGGGTGTGACGCATTCTGTATGTACCCTTGAATTTGAAGATCATCGCCCCCTTTACGACTGGATTCTTGATGAATTAAATGTTTTTCATCCGAAGCAGATCGAATTTGCCCGTCTTAACCTTAACTATACGGTAATGAGTAAAAGAAAACTTCTGGAGCTTGTGGAGGGTGGATTTGTTTCCGGATGGGATGATCCAAGGATGCCCAGCCTTTCAGGTTTAAGAAGAAGAGGCTATACCCCGGAGGCGATCAGGACTTTTTGCGAACGCATAGGAGTGGCAAAAAGCAACAGCGTTGTCGACATGGCCCTGCTGGAATTTTGCTTACGTGAAGATTTAAACAAACGTTCTCCACGGGTCATGGCTGTGTTGGATCCATTAAAAGTAGTTATTGATAATTATCCCAAAGAAATTGTTGAAGAACTTGATGCGATTAATAACCCTGAAGATTCTTCAATGGGAACAAGAAAGATTCCTTTTTCCCGTGAAATTTATATTGAGAGGGAAGATTTCCGGGAAGATCCGCCAAAAAAATTCTTCCGTCTTTCCCCTGGGCGGGAAGTTCGCCTTAAAAGTGCATATTATATTACTTGTGTTAATGTTATTAAAGATGAAAACACAGGTGAAATAACACAGCTTCATTGTACATACGATCCAAAAACAAGAGGCGGTTCTTCAGATGACGGGCGAAAAGTTAAAGGCACTTTGCACTGGGTTTCGGCTGCACACTGCATGGATGCGGAGGTAAGATTATATGACCGTCTTTTTACCAAGGAAAATCCAGCTGTTGAAAAAGATGGTCATAATTTCAAAGAATTTATAAATCCAAAATCTCTTGAAATACTTAAATCATGCAAAGTCGAACCCGGTCTTTTAAAAGCTCTTCCGGGAAGCATATTTCAGTTTGAAAGGCTTGGGTATTTCTGTGTGGACAGCAAAGAATCGTCGAAGAATTCACTTGTCTTCAACAGAACAGTCACGCTTCGTGATTCATGGTCAAAAATTGAAAATAAGCAAAAACAATAACTTCCTGCCGGAATTCAAACAGAGGCGGCAATGAAAAATATTATAATAAAATGGATAGTACTTACCGCAGCAATAATTATTACTTCCTATCTGAACATAGGTATAGCCGTAGATGGTCTTGCAACGGCTTTTTTTGCTGCAGCAGTTCTCGGCACTTTAAATGTTCTGCTAAGGCCTGTAGCCATAATTCTAACTCTCCCGGTTAATATTCTTAGTCTTGGCTTATTTACCTTTGTTATAAATGCGTCAATGTTGATTTTAACCTCAAAGCTTATACACGGTTTTTTTGTTGATGGATTTTTTGCCGCAATAATCGGCTCATTGTTCATAAGTTTTGTCAGCTGGATTATTACTCTTTTTACCAGCGAGAAAATATCAGTTGCACCAGAGAAAAATAATTTAAAAGATAATTCAGATTCAGAATATATAAATTTAAAAGACAAGGGTAACGGCAAGTGGGAATAATAATTGCCCAAGATATAAAAAAAACTATATTTTTGCTTGACCTTTAAAAATATGTATTTTAAAGGAATGGATGTAACTAATGTTTATCTGCTGCTACTTTAGCGCCATGCAAAGGTTTAGAAATCTTTGACATGTAACAAAAAACCGTTTTTTTTAAAAGGAGATTTATTTTGGCAAAAGGTATTGTAAAATGGTTCAACGATAAAAAGGGCTTTGGTTTTATCGAAAAGGAAGAGGGCGGGGATGTTTTTGTTCATCATTCAGCTATTACAATGTCAGGTTTCAGAACCCTTGCTGAAGGGGACCGGGTCAGCTTTGATGTAGAACAGGGTAAACAAGGTCCTGCAGCAAAGAACGTAGTAAAAATCTAATTTCAAACCACCTTAAAAAGGCATCTTAGACATTTATTTATTGAGTGCTTGTTAAAACTCCTTAACGAGAATAAAAAAACAATTCTTCCTAGACGGATAATTCAAGCATATAAATTTGATATGCGCTTTGTTTGATAAGCTGACCGTTACAAATGCTTGATCCCTCCATTAAGTCTGTCAAAGAAAAACCGGGAATCTATCTGCTCAGGTTAAAGAGTCAGTTTTTTTAACTTTATTGTTTTGCAATTAAATACCGAAGATGCCTTTTTTTGTCTTTTTTAATATCAAATCAATAAGTTGACTCCCTGTTTTTCGAGTCTTTTGTTGGCTTTTGTTTTTTATGACATGTGCTGTTCATTCATTTAAG
Organism: Desulfobacterium sp. N47; assembly: GCF_051233685.1. Classification (NCBI taxonomy): domain Bacteria; kingdom Pseudomonadati; phylum Thermodesulfobacteriota; class Desulfobacteria; order Desulfobacterales; family Desulfobacteriaceae; genus Desulfobacterium; species Desulfobacterium sp. N47. The sequence continues at coordinate 3,569 of NZ_JBAMMY010000264.1, read as the reverse complement.
ATAGATTCAACCTGCCTGTTTTTCATAACGTCTTCCATTCAAATTATTAGTATGGTGTAAATATGACTAATGTATTACTCCTCCTGATCTGCCTGTTTAGTGTTTTATCTTTGGTTTTTATTATTCTCATCTTAAGGCGTAACCAAAAAGATGCAGAAACAAAGCTTAAAGAAAAATTTGAAAAGCTTGAAACATATACTGCGAATATTGAAAATGTTGTTAAAAAAGAATTCTCAGAAAACCGGAAGGAATATGGGCAAAATGCAAAATCAGCCCGCGAAGAACTTGGGGCCTCACTTAAGGATTTCGGCGGTTCGCTTGCAAAAAGAATTGCCGAAATAGCTGGAATGCAGAAAAATCAGCTTGATACCTTTTCAAAGCAACTACTCGATATGACAAGGCTGAACGAAGAAAAACTTGAGCTTATGCGTGTTACAATGGAATCACGCTTAAGCTTTATGCAGGATGAAAACAGCAAAAAGCTTGAACTTATGCGCGCAACTGTTGATGAAAAACTGCATGCTACTCTTGAAACACGTCTTGGGGAATCCTTCAAGCAGGTAAGCGAACGTCTTGAACAGGTTTACAAAGGACTTGGGGAAATGAGAAGCCTTGCAACCGGCGTTGGTGATTTAAAGAAGGTGCTTACAAATGTTAAAACACGCGGAACCTGGGGAGAAATTCAGCTTGGCGCACTCCTTGATCAGATCCTGTCGCCGGAGCAGTATGAAACTAACGTTGTTACAAAAAAAGACAGCCGGGAAAGAGTGGAATTTGCCATAAAGCTTCCGGGACAAGACCCTTGCGGAAAGCATGTTGTCTGGATGCCGATAGATGCAAAATTTCCACAGGAAGATTATCAACGGCTTATTGAAGCCCAGGAAGCAGCCGATAAAGATCTTGCCGAAAAATCTTTAAAAAATCTTGAAATCAGAATAAAAGCTGAAGCAAAAAATATAAAGGAGAAATATATATGCCCTCCCGATACAACCGATTTTGCGCTTATGTTTATTCCTACGGAAGGTCTCTATTCGGAGATAATCAGAAGGCCTGGGCTTTGCGATATCCTCCAGCGGGAATACCGGGTGGTTGTGACAGGGCCTACTACACTCGCGGCTTTATTAAACAGCCTTCAGATGGGATTTAAAACTCTTGCAATTGAAAAGCGTTCAAGCGAAATCTGGCAACTTTTAGGAGCCGTCAAATCCGAATTCGGAAAATTCGGTGACATTCTTACAAAAACCAAAAAGAAGCTTGATGAAGCTGTAAAAACAATAGAAAGTGCCGAAATAAGAACCCGCGCCATTGAACGCAGTCTTAGAACAGTACAACAAACTCCTTTGCTGATGCCTCAAGATGATGGCAAAGATGCATCTTTAGAAATGTTAAGCGACTAATGATAAAAAATTTATTGCTCTTAGGTTTTTTTCCCAACTATCAGCAGGCCGGGGATCAAATGCCCCCTGCCTGCTGATAGAGTTTTTTTGAATAGATTTCAACTTATCTTTGCGGACAGTTTATCTCCGTCTACAGTCACATCATATTTGATAACCGGATGGGGGGCAGGGCCATAAATTTTATTTCCACTAAAATCATATGTGGACTTGCTTACGCTGCAACATTGAACAGTATTGGTTCCCGGAACCGGATCAAGACGACGGTGCCCTACATGAGAACAACGGTTGCGGAAAACATGATATTTTTTGTCTTCACCAAAAAACACAAGAATTCGCTCCGGAAGATCTTTTCCTTCCAGGCGGATGGCACCACCGGGTTTTTTAAGCTCAGGAGCCTTATTTAAGTCAAGGACCAGTTTCCCACCGGAATAGCTCCAGCAGTTTGAGTCTTTGGGCTCAGATGTAACGGGTAGACCAAGGATACGCTGGAAAAAATTTCTTTTCGACGACTTAATACCCATCTCTTTTCCTCCTTTAACTTGATGTGTTTTGCTGTTTGACCTGTAAGTTAACAGACAAAATCCGGTGACAACATGGATCAGATAATTGAATTATCTGACAGATTAAATGGACTAACTGAGTTATTTACCTTTAACAGGATAGCTACAGTGGGCCAGGGGGCTGCGCTCGTACCCGTACCCCCATCTAAATTTCCGGATTTTCTTGCCCGGTATATGGTGGCCGCCAGAACTAACCCTTGCATGGGATATAAAGATAACCTGTTTAACCTCAAGCGCTGGCAGCAGCAGGGACTTTCACTTACAGGAGGCTGTACAGGTCATGGTTGTGGCGCCGCCTTTAACTTTGTTGCTTTGCTGCCTGACGGCGAAGTGCATGCCTGTCGAAAAATGCCGTCACTTATCGGCAATATCTACCGGAATAAGTTAACTGAAATCTACCACAGTCCCTCTGCGCGCCGCTACCGGGCTGGCTCCGAAGCCTGCAGCAAATGCTCCATTCGCCCTGTATGCGGCGGTTGCCCGGCTGTCAGCTATGGCTTGGGTCAAGATATTAATATTGACCGCGATCCGTACTGCTTCATAGACCAAAACTAAAAACCATATTTAGAGGCGTCTATCTGATATTTATGCTTTCTGCTTTGAGGCGTCTATTTCCTTTTTGTAGGCTTCCTTACCTGCCTCAACAGCTACTGAAACAGCAGATTTCTTTTCTTCATAAATATCTTTTGCGCTGTCAACAGAAGAAGCGATTTTCCCCTTCACTGTTCTTGCGACTTCTTTGATTTTCTCAATTGTTTCATGCCCTGATTTAGGCGCAAGAAGAATGGCAATCCCTGCTCCTATAATACCTCCCAGAAGAAATGAAGCCAAAATTGATCCTGAACTGCAATTATTTTCTTCCATATTACGATCCTCCTTTTTTTCTTTTATCAAACAGCACATTTAATGCTGCAGTTATACCGGCTTTTACGCCGGAAGCTCTGATGGAGAGCTGATCACTCAGGCTTTCTGCCAATAAGCCTAATGCATTAACCTTATTTGACAAATCAGAAAGAGTACCTGAAATGTTTTTAATATTGGATGTAGCAAGTCCGATATCGTCGGAAACAGTTCTTATGCTTTTTAATGTTTCTTCCGTTTCTTTAATAAGCGGATTAATCTTCAAATCAGTTGCTGCAAGAAAATCAGCTAAAGCCACCGAAGCTTTTTTTATCTGTATAATTGTGTATATCATAAAAAAAACAACTATAAACAGCAATATACAGGCAACAAATAATCCAATACTAAGTATCGGTGTCAATTGGTGTTCTATCATACAACCCCCTTTATCAAAACTACACACAAAAAGGAAAATAGCGGAAAATCTGTTCGTAACTGCTTGAAATTATAGATGCCCGACAGGAACATTCGGACATAACAAAACGTTTTGCAACTTCATACAGCTTTTATTATTTATATCGTATATCATATATTGTATATTATTATGATCAGGATGCAAGTTAAAACGTAGCGGTAGTGTATAATATTTTGTGTAAATTTTAAAAGGGTATAAAAAAGGGCGCTTTTCCTTTAAAAGGATTTTAGGCAAAAACACCAAAAAAAAGGAGAAGCACCCATGAAAGTGGAAATTAGTGTACCAGAGGTTGTGAGC
>NZ_JBAMMY010000261.1:0-1704 GCF_051233685.1 Desulfobacterium sp. N47 | reverse complement strand
CTTGAGAGTCCAAAGTTCTCACAGTTGGTTTAAGCTCAACCATTTAACATCCATTAAATTATTACATACATTGATAATGCTTTAACAGATAGCATAGTATGTGTATATATAAAAATATAAAACGTACGTAAAATAATTATTGACATACAATTATGGCCCATATATTCTCCTCTGAAAACCACCATTAAAGGAGGGATATTATGGACCAAATTGATCTATTCCTACTTTATAACAAAGAGGTAGCAGAGGCAAAACTCAAAATCATTGAACGCCTTCAAAAGCAGAGTAATGCTAAATCCGATAAACGTACGTCAAATATAGATATTGCACACCACATACTCAAAAGTGCGGGCAAGCCTTTGCATGTCTCTAAAATCATCGAGTTGGCCAAACAAGATTACAATGTCCAGCTTGATCGTGACTCTATCGTTTCGGCCATTTTAAAAAAGGTAAACGTCGGCCAGACTTTTATCCGAACGGCCCCAAACACTTTTGCCATAGTCCAAGCAGAGGAGGCGCCATGATCAGCGAGATCAGCCGGATTCTTTTAAGATTCAGGCCTTGCTTTTCGCGGCAGGCCGCCTTTAACTGGTTTGTCATCACAGTCTTTGGGTTTATCGTCAGAATCGATTATTGTGGTGTCAGCTCCTTTGTCCGTTGGCTTGGTATCAAGCCATCTTTGTACACGGCGTTGCTTTCGTTTTTCAGAGCATCATCCTGGAAGCTCCAAGATATCCAACGTCGCTGGTGGCAAATCGTTTTGGAGCTCTGTCCCTTGCCCACCGTGGACGGTCGTTTTCTGCTTGCCGGCGACGGGATCAAAATCTGTAAGGAAGCGGAAAATATGCCGGCGGTAAAACGATTGCATCAAGAATCGGACAACTCGGGTAAAGCTCCGTATATCTATGGCCACCATTGGGGCGTGGTCGGGATTTTAGCTGGATGGGTAAAAAAAAATCTTTTGTGTTCCCCTTTGTGCTGAGTTGCATGAAGGGGTCGCAATCCTCCGGCAGTTTCAGGATAAAGCCGAACCGCTTGTCTATGGACACGCCAAGGTCAGTGTCACCAGCCTGATGGCGGCCATGGCCGCTGACATAGTATCGGCGCTGGGCAAAAAGTGTATCCTGGTATTGGACGCATATTTTGCCGTGGCGCCGGTGTTTGCCATCTTACAGCAGGTTCAAGACGACGGCTGCCAGCGTCTTTTACATATCGTCACTCGTGCCAAAAGCAATGTTGTGGCCTACCAGGACCCACCCCTTAAATCAGCCATGCCTGGAAGGCCCCGAAAATATGGTACGAAGATCAGGCTAATACAGGTTTTCGAAGCTAAAGCCGAGCACTTTGAGCAAACCATTATCGAACTTTATGGCAAGCCCAAAAGCCTTTGCTTTTTATGCCTGGACCTGATCTGGAAACCCTTGGGGAAAAAGGTGCGATTCGTACTGGTAGCGGACGGATCGGAGCGATTCATCTTGATGTGTTCGGATCTGACACTTTCTGCTCCGGATATCATTCTGGCTTACAGCTACAGGTTTAAAATCGAAGTCAGCTTCAAGGTGCTAAAGCATTTGATGGGTTCGTTTTTCTACCGCTTTTGGACCCATGCATGGCCACGCATCGGAAAGCAAACCACAAGTGATCTGTCTCATGCAGCAGAGGACGTTCGCAAAATACGATTGATTAGTCAAACCGCCAATGCTA
>NZ_JBAMMY010000260.1:0-1683 GCF_051233685.1 Desulfobacterium sp. N47 | reverse complement strand
TGACGTAGGGCTTCTCTTTGATTTTGCGCATCAGCAGTCTCCCTCTGCATCTGTGGACGACCCAATCTCGCACCACTGTCAGTTCTGCAGGATGGAAGTCTACCTCTTCGATCTGTATGTGTCAACCGGATAAGCATAGTTGAATCTTCCCGGAACAAAATCCCTTAAGGTTCGCCTCATTGGTTTTCGCTTTCCTCTCACAAAAGAATACCGATGGTACGTTACAAATATGCCAAGTTCAATGGCATTAGCAGAATGGATATACCCCATTTATCGACTAAGATGGCAAATTGAGCTGTTTTTCAAATCCATTAAGTCAATGCTACATGCTGACCAAATAACATCTGAAAATCAAAATATAGTTCTGATCACTGCTTATAGCTCAATCCTTGCTTCTCTTATTGCGAATTCAATAATAATCGAATATGCTGTCGTCTCTGCCAAGATAGAATTGAAATCTGTTACAGCTCAACGAATAACATTCGTCTTTTCGCTAATAGCACATGACTTGGCAAAGTGCATTTTAAAGAAAGATCTTTCGCCAAAGACCTTCATTAAAAATCTGGCAAATTTGCTTCCGTTAGTGAGGCTCCACCCGCAGAGCGGGTGGCCTCAGGAAGCCCCCTCGAAGGGGGCAGTTACGTTGGGAAAGCCCCGTTGGGGCTAATGGTTAATTTATTCTAAACCAAGTTCCATTTGTTGCTGATCATTTTTTTCTTGATCGCGAATATATTTTCTTATGGTATCTTCATCTAACCCAACAGTACTGACACAATATCCTCTGGCCCAAAAATGCAGCCCAGACACCCGTTTTTCTTTCAACACTGTACGATGGATTAATACAGCACTTTTGCCTTTCAGGAATCCTATCACAAAGGCGATGCTGTATTTTGGTGGAACGCTTATGCACATATGGACATGGTCCGGCATTAAATGCCCTTCCACAAGATTCACACCCCTTTGGCGACATAAGTCTTTCAATATTTCACCAACGCGATCCCTGAATTTACCGTACAATTTCTTTTTACGAAACTTCGGGACAAATACCACATGGTATTTGCAATCCCATCTGACATGGGATAAACTTTCCCAATCATGCATAGGTAATTCCTCCTGTATTGCCCAAAAGGGCTTTCCCGAGGAATTACCTATATTATTTCTCACCGGATCGGTAGAACCTTTCCGGGTCCTCCACCAGAGGTGGAGGGCTTAGACCGATACTAATTTGTCCAAATCGAAAACATAGGCCTACGTCATTAGAAATAGTAACAATGTTCAACACAGTGTAGAAAGAGAGTAGTCTTATCCGATCACGTATGTATTGAGATATTCAAGGGGTTTAGCCAGTTCCTGCTGCTCACGGACGGCGACTCATCGATCCTGGACAGTTTGAAAGATAAAGTCAAAATAATCTTTCAGCGATGTTTATGGCATATCCCGCATCAGGCAAAATTTTCCTTATGGCAGGATAAGGTAAAACACAAAAGCGAGGACTGGCTGCATGTCATTGCGGAACTTATGGAGATATGCGCGATACGACCCCTTGTTGATTGTCAGCAAACGATCGAAATGATGGTGGAATCAAAGAAAAAACGCCTGGATGAAATAATCGGGTATTGCAGAGAAAAAGGATATTCCCATACTGTTTCATACCTTGAAAACGCTCAGCCGGATATGTTCACA
>NZ_JBAMMY010000258.1:0-19315 GCF_051233685.1 Desulfobacterium sp. N47 | reverse complement strand
AGAATTCTATCAAGAACGCTTTGTGCATCCCGGACTTTTGGCGGTCGATTTGTGATAAAATATTGCAGGTCTTCTTCCAATGACCTCAAGTTGGTTTTTTGAATAACAAAACCTTCCTGAATTCCCGGATAAACGGCATGGATGACCGAGCGTCAAGGACAACATGCCAAGATAGAGCAGCGTGCCATAGGGAGCGTTTTTTTTACGCTCGGTCGCATAGTCGAGCCGCGTGCAAAGAGATGATCGACCGGGGAGAGCAAATCAAAGCGGAAAAAACATGAACCACTTAAGGTAGCGCTACTTAAAATAATATCAATTGATCAATCTATCTTTTTACAATTTTACACTGGTAAAAGTAGCTTGCCATGTGTAATTTATAGACATCATTTCAATAAAACACATTAATCGACTGCAATCATCACGCTCGAAGCCTTGATCATCGCATAGGCTTCCTTGCCGACCTCAAGTCTGAGATTTTTTACAGAATTGATTGTAATGATTGACACAATGTTCTGCCCCCCCGACAACTCAAGCTCAACTTCGGCATTTACCGCACCTAACGTAATCTTTGATACCTTTCCCTTTAATAAATTTCTGGCGCTGAGTTTCATAAATCATCCTCCTTTTGATTGTTTAATTCAGTTGATTATTCCGGGAAGTATTTGTTAAATGTCTCCTGGAGCTTTTCTTCGGCCTCCCGGCAAAATGCTTCGTATCGCTCAAGCAAATTCCTCCCAACGACGGTGAGTTCAGACCCGCCGCCGGAAGTTCCTCCAGCTCTTCGCTCAATCAATGAAAAGCCGAGCCGGCTTTCGACATCGTGCAGCAAATTCCAGGCCTTTCGGTAAGAAATACCCATCTCCTTCGCCCCCTGATGGAGCGAACCGGTTTTCTCAATACTTCTCAGGAGGTTGCACGGCCCTTTCCCAAAGGCCTTTCCACCATGGTCAAGCCATAGTTTATATAACAGTTTCATCCCGCCTCCAACCCGCTTTTGTCCAAAACGGTCTTAAAAGGAAATGGCTCAATTTGAGATTGAATAGTAGTCTCCCTGCAAAGCATGGCTTAATTGCAATGAAAAAACAATAGCCTTAAAAAATAAAACTTAATTTCAAGGTACAATATACAAGCCCGTTTAGTCAACCGATTACTGGAGTAGCATGCAGTAATTGTTGAACCATAATAGCGAGCGTGGATTTCCAGCTGCTTGCAGCGAAAAATTTTCAAAAATATTAAAAAAAACTGTTGACAAAGCGTTATGCACGTATATACATATCGTATACGCAATCTATAACCTCTGAAAAGGCGTTTACAAACGTTATTTTATTTATATATGTTCTCATCGAGATGAGGAAAATACCGGTTTGTTAAGGGGGTTTGAATAAGTGACAAAGAGGAGGAAAATTGTGGAAAAACCTATGAGTGACAGCTATAAACTTCACATTGACGGCCAATGGGTAGCTGCCGGTGACGGCAAGACTTTCAAGACCTATTGTCCTGCAAACGGAGAACTTCTCGCCACTTGTGCTGATGCAAGCAGGGAGGATGTTGATAAAGCGGTGCAGGCCGCCTGGAAAGCATGGGATAGCTGGAAAAAAGTCAGCCCCCGGGAGCGCTCCGCATTATTGCTGAAAATCGCCGACCTTATTGACGCCAATGCCGGAAAACTCGCCCTCATTGACACCATGGATAATGGCAAGCCGATACGGGAAACAACTGCCATCGATGTGCCCCTTGCTTCGGCTTTCGCTACTTTGCAGGCGCCATTAGAGCTGATGAGGGTCAGGCAGTATGACGGCAAAAATATCAATCAATGGTTGGAGGCAAATAAGGATCGGATAGAGGTCTTCTATCTTCGTTTCTATCCACCGGCATTAAACCACAAAGAAAACAGGTACAGAATGGCCGGTTAAAGATGTTTTCCTCCTGCTTATAATCCTTCAACTACAATTCTTACCGCTTCCTTTCTGAACTCCTTTTCAAAAAACAGTTGACAAAACGTTATGTATATTTCTATATAGCGCATATGCATTTTATAAAATATTTATGACAATTATAAACGTCATAATATATGCGTTTCTTATGGAGGAAAGATGGAGATCAACGCCAGGGAATTCGATGACATAGCCCGCATAATGTTCAAGCCGATCTATCCGGTTATTGCCGATCAAATTCTTGACTACACCAACATTACCGAAGGATGCTGCTTGGATATCGGTTGCGGCGGGGGTTATCTGGGTATTGAATTGGCCAGGGCAAGCAATCTGGCAATTTGCTTTTTAGACCAATCCAGAGACATGCTCGAAATTGTAAAGCGTAACATTGCGGATAACGAGCTTCAGGGGCGAGGAGAAACTATTCTGGCCAACGTCGAGAAAATCCCTCTGCCTGACAGTTCTGTGAATCTGGCCGTCAGCCGCGGGTCTGTCTTTTTTTGGGACGATCTTGTACAGGCATTCAGGGAAATATATCGGGTGCTTGCTCCTGGCGGTATGACATATATCGGCGGTGGTTTTGGATCAGCCGGCTTGAAAGAAGAAATAAACAGCCGATGGCGGAACAATCATAAAGGCAGGGCTGAGTGGCAAAAGATGGCCAGGCGCAATCTCGGGCCGGACACACCCCGGAAATTCGGTCAAGCCTTAAAGGACGCCGCTATTCCCAACTATGAATTAGTACACAGCGAGGAGAGAGGGCTATGGATCGTCATACGCAAAGAGAGCTGAATCCGCTGATTTGCACCATTTGTGAACGCGGCTGCCTGCTGGGCCAAGGGAAAGCCGGAGCTTGCGGTTTATATGAGCGACGGGACGGCCAAATTACCGAAATACTCTCGGATCACTATTTGGCGGTTTGCCCCATCTCCATTGAGACTATGCCCATGCTGCACTATTTTCCGGGCAACAAGTTTTTGCAGATCAGCACTACAGGTTGTAATTTTGATTGTCCCGGATGCATTTCCACGGTCATCGTGCGGGAAATGCCGCGCCACAGCAAGGCCCTGTCGCATTTGAGCCCTGACCAGGTTGTTAAAAAGGCAACCTCTTCCGGATGTATGGGCATTGCGTTTCTGATGAATGATCCGCTGGCCTCGCTTCCGACCTTTCTCCGGGTCGCCACTCTGGCCGGAACCCGGGGCCTTAAAGTTGGTTGTGCCTCCAATGCCTATTTTACGGCCCAGACGCTGGAAAGCCTCTTGCCTGTTCTGGATTTTATTAACATTGGTTTGAAAGGGTTTTCAGACGAATCCTACCGGGCATGCGGCGCAACAGCCGGAATGGCGCCTGTGTTCAGGAACCTTGCCTGCCTGGTAGATGCCGGCGTTCATGTGGAACTATCGGTAATTTACAGCCGGGATAAAAAGCAGGAATTGAGTGATCTGGCTCAGCGCATTGCCGACATTTCGCCGCGCATTCCACTGCAATTGATGCGCTTCATTCCCTTTGAGGATGCCGGTATGGCCCAGGAACCGAGTATCCGCGAGGCCGAGGATTTTTGCCGTCAACTGCGCAGCCGTCTTAAACATGTGTACCTGTTCAACACGCCGGGCACGCAATACCTCAATACGGTATGCCCCGGTTGTGGTAAAGAAGCCATCCGCCGCGAGTTCTATGGCCCAATGGGCGCTAAATTGCTTGCCAATCTGCCGGCTGAGGCCACCGAAGTCAGGTGTGACTTTTGTGATAAGTTACTTGATATAACCGGCTCAATGGCAACGGAGATCCACCAGGAGGATGATTTCCAGGGTGGTTACCCTTTTACACGGGCGCTGGAAATGGTTGAAGCCATGCTCATTGCCATGGGTGTTCGCCAACAAAAATATGTTGTTCGGGCGTGGGAGCATCTGCTTAGCCGAAATGGCCTGAAAACGCTGCATCGCAGCGTCCAGCAACCTCTATCCTATATTGAAACTGTGCGTTATTTTGGCAGATTGATTGGTACAGAGATACAGACCGAAGACCTTGCGTGTTTTCTTGAAGCAAAGCTGCAAAACGTGTCCGAAACATTAAAGGGGGTGAAGCACCGGCCCCGTGTTTACTATGCCATGGCCAAGCCGCTGTTTTATATCAATGGCGGGCGTATGGAAAATCAGCTTGTGGAGTTTGCCGGGGGCATCAGTCTCAACAAGCAATTGCCTCCAGGTGGGAGACCAGGTCGCAGCCTCAGCGTTGAGCGGTTAAATGAGCTGAATCCCGATATAATTTTTATTTCAGCTTTTTTATCCAACTCAGTAGATGATTTCCTGGCCGAATGTATAGAGCTGGGGATTGAGGTTAATGCAGTTAAACAAAGACAAATCCTCGTTCATCCCGCTCCCGGATGGGATTTCGGCAGCCCCCGATGGATTCTTGGTTTGCTATATATGGCCCAGGCCCTTCACCCGGAGCGCTGTTCATATGATGTGATTGCTGAAGCACAGGCCTTTTACCAGCGCTTCTACGGCATAGATTTTTCTTCCGAGAACATAAACCGTTCTTTTTCCAAGCCTTCCGCCAATTGGCACTGGCAAGGCAAGAGGGAGCAAACTGCGATGTCATCATCAAAGAATACCCGGGACAGATTTACTTTTGCAAGAAAGCTAAACTACAAATAATGAAATTAGGAGGTTAAGAAATCGTATGAGTTCATCACTGAAAATTATCATTATATTATGACTGGCATTCATAGTCATCATGGTGACTAACCTTAAGGCGGAGGAAAAAACTCAAACAACAAATGTCTTCACCCTCGGCGAAATCGAGGTAAAAGACAGCTCTGAGGTCAGTAAAAACATCACCGTAGAAAAGCTTTATAGCGATGAAATCCGCGACTTCGGCAGGAATAATGTGGCCCAGGCCTTGAATTTGCTGCCCGGTGTCACTATGTCCCAAACAGGGGCCAGAAACGAGCAGACAATATTTGTGAGAGGATTTGATATCAGGCGAGTTCCGCTTTTTTTAGACGGCATTCCTATCTATGTGCCCTATGACGGCTACCCGGACTTCGGTCGATTCACAACCTACGATGTATCGGAGATTGTTGTTTCGAAAGGCTTCACTTCAGTTCTTTATGGACCTAATACGGAAGGCGGAGCCATCAATATGGTGTCAAGAAGACCACAGAAAGCCTTTGAAGGAGATGCAGGTGCGGGGTATGGTACGGGCGGCACATATAACGGATACATTAATCTCGGCAGTAATCAGAAAACATGGTATCTCCAGGGCGGGGCATCATATATCAATAGCGATTATTTCGTTCTTTCCGACGACTTTGATCCGTCAAAAGCGCTTTACAAGACTGAAAACGGCGGCAAGCGTGACAATTCCTATTACCATGACGGCAAATACAACTTGAAACTGGGTTTCACCCCTGCGGAAGGCCACGAGTACGCCTTAAGTTACATTGAGCAGCATGGGGTAAAGGGCAACCCTGTTTATACGGGGTATGATTCAAGCGTTACACCCAGATATTGGATATGGCCGTATTGGGACAAAAAAAGCTGGTATCTGACGACAAACACGCCTTTAGGAAAGGATTTTTATTTAAAAACCCGCCTTTACTACGACAAGTACAAAAATTCCCTCTGGTCATATGATGACGCTACCTATTCCACGATGAAAAAGAAATCATCGTTTGCCAGCGATTACGATGACCACTCACGGGGTTTCTCTGTGGAAGCCGGTACAACGTTGATTCCGATAAATAACATCAAAGCGGCTTTCCATTACAAACAGGATTATCACAAGGAACACAATATCCCAGCTCCCTATCAGAATTTCAAAGATGATATCATGTCCGTCGGCCTTGAAGATACTGTGCAGATTACTGACAAACTTTATTCCATCCTTGGCATCAGTTACGACAGCATCAAGACCATTGAGGCGGAAGACAGCTTCAACTCAACAACCGGAACATTCGGATACTATCCTAAAGGCAGCGCACATGCCGTTAATCCCCAGATCGGTTTTCTCCACAACCTCACCGATTCCGCTAAAATCTATGCCACTGTGGCAGACAAGAGCAGACTGCCGACCATTAAAGACAAGTATTCTTACAGAATGGGAACGGCCCTGCCCAATCCGGACCTAAAATCCGAAAAATCGACAAACTACGAAATAGGTTACCAGGATACCTTCTTAAAGAAGATTGCCGTCAAAACCGATCTTTTCTATGCCGACGTGACGGATATGATCCTTTTGGTAAAGGTTCCCGACCCGAGTAACCCCGGTAAGACAATCAATCAGAATCAGAACATCAGCAACGTGAAGCGCACGGGCGCGGAGCTGGAAATCACAGTTCCGGTCATGGACAAGCTCGAAAGCGGCTTCAACTATTCCTATATTTTCAACGACAACAGAACAAACAGGGACAAGATAACGGATGTTCCGAGGAACAAGCTTTTTGCCTATGTGCGCTACATGCCGCTTACGCAACTGAGCCTGCTTGGAGACATTGAATACAATTCGGACCGTTTCAGCTCAACCGATGGTGTTGAGAGGGTCGGGTCATTTGCCGTTACAAATTTTCGCGCTACCTATGAGATTATAAAGGGTGTGAAGATAGAAGGAGGCGTGCTGAACATCTTCGACAGAAACTATGCCCTGTCGGAAGGGTATCCTATGGCGGGAAGAAGCTATTTCGCTAACATGCGTTACAGTTTTTAGACTTGGTAAACTCATGAAGAAGGAACTCCTGCTTTCGTTTATTATTCACTTTGTGGTGCTTGGCGCTGCCGTAGTTTTCGGCAGTCAGGTTGACAAAAAGCCCGCTGAGCCCGTTGTTGTTTTTTTGAGTGTTCAGATGCCGGGCGGGAGTGGACAAAGTGAAGGAGGCGGCATAAAAAACAACGACTTTCAAATAGAAAAAAGGACGCCTTCGCACAGCAGCAAGAGAACAAAGGCCGTAAAAAGTGTCGTAACCAAAAAAGCAATAAGCATTGAGAATAAAACGGCAGACAGCGTCAAACCGCAAACTGCATCTTCAGATATGACATCTATGTATTACGCTTCATCGGCGCCATCCGTGTCAAACGGTATCCCTGCTGAAACAAGCTTCGTCGGAGGCGGTTCAGGAGAACCGGGGAATGGCGGGGCAGGCTTTGGTCCGGGAGGATCAGGTGGCGGCGGGTTCGGCTTCGGTTCCGGCGGCCATGGCGGCAGTGGAGGTGGCACAGGCGCAGGACATGGCACCGGCTCGGGCGATGCCAATATTCTTTCCGAAAAATATCTTGCGGAAAATTACGCCTATATCCGGGATCTTATCATGAAAAATCTCAAATACCCGCAAATGGCAAAAAAATTTGGATGGAAAGGAAAAGTCGTTGTGTCGTTTCTGATTAAAGAGAATGGCAGTGTCGAAAATTCAAAAATTATCGCCGGTTCAGGCTATGAAGTGCTCGATAAAAACGTGCTCTCAGTTATCAAAGAGGCGCAGCCTTTCCCAAAGCCGCCTGTGAAAGCGGAACTCGTAATCCCTGTTACATACAAACTGGAGTAAAAATAAGGAAATATGCATATGACTACAGACAATCTGGATTTGGCAAAATGCCTCGAGGAAGCAAAAGAATTTCACGGAGACCTTTGTGCCGGGATTACCCTCGGTACAAGAATGGCCATTCTGGGGCTTAAGGCAATCGGCATTGCCGACCCTAAGGGTGAGGACAGAAAGGATCTCATCGTTTTTGTTGAAACGGACAGATGCGCAACCGATGCCATTCTGGCAACGACAGGCTGCCATCCGGGCAAACGGACCATGAAAATTCTCGATTATGGCAAGATGGCCGCCACTTTTATAAACCTGAAAACCGGCAAGGCCGTGCGTGTTAACGTAAAAAATAAAGATGGCGACAGGGTACAGACCCGCGAAGAGATCGAACAAAATCCACATACGGACGAATATGTTATGATGCCCGCCAAAGAGCTCTTTAACGTTGTTGAGGTCTCCGTGAGTCTGAAACCGGAAGATTTGCCGGGCAGGCCTATTCACATTGTTACCTGCTCTTTATGCGGAGAAAGGATCATGGATATAAGGGAAATCCTTAAGGATGGAAACATTCTTTGTAAACCATGTGCAAGTAATACTTTTTATTATACTCCACTGCACTCTGTAGCGCAGCAAAATTTGTAAAGGATCTCGCCTACAGGGCATACTACATGATCGATATTCAAACGATAGACTGGAATGAAGTATGGAAAGAAAAAAAGGCGACGCGCTCTTCTCCTGTCCGCGACTCTACAATTTGGAATAAGCGAGCGCCCTCTTTTGCCGAGAATTCAGCGAAAACAGTGTATGCCGAGGCATTCGTAAAAATCGTCAATCCGAAGCAAAGCTGGACCGTTTTTGATATGGGCTGCGGAGCCGGAACCCTTGCCACCCCTTTTGCAAAGCTTTGCAAGGCAGTCACGGCCGCCGATTTTTCCGACACGATGCTCGATATTCTCCGGAAACAGTGCGACAAATTGAAAATCTCCAATGTCAAAACTATCAAAGCAAGCTGGGAGGATGACTGGAGCGGAGCGGGGATAGAACTCCACGATGTGGCCATTGCATCCCGTTCACTTGTCGTGGATGATCTTCGCTCAGCCATCATGAAAGTGAACGGTATTGCAAGAAAGCGCGTTTATATATCAACCATCGTGGATGACGGGCCCTATGACCGACAAGTGTTTGATGCCATTGGCAGGGAACTGAATATGGGGCCCGACTACATATACAATTATAATCTCTTATATCAGATGGGAATCAGGGCCAATATCGATTTTATTACAGAGAAAAACAGAATCTACAAAAACTGCTACCAACTGGTGGAATCCATGCAATGGATGCTTGGTGATATGACCCTTGAGGAAGAGGAAAAATTTAACGACCACCTGGACAAACATCTCGTTTGTAAAGCAGGATGGTGGATGTTGGATTACGAAAAAGAGACCAGGTGGGCAGTAATCTGGTGGGATAAGAATTAGTAGCAATTAATTTTTATATTGGAAGCAGCTATTGCTGAGTATTGGAAAGGAAGAAACATATGAAATACCATCTCATGAAATTGGTCGGCATGAGTTTAGCTATAGCAGGTTTAATTTTCGGATCGTATGCAGTAGTAACAGCCGCGGAACCTGAAAACAGTCAAACACCGCCACATCAATTAGAGCCGATAACTGTGTATGGTAAGGCCACCGACACTGGCGATGCTTTTGTAGCGCCGTTTGACGTGTCAGCTCCGTCAAACCAGGAGAGCTATACAAAAAAAAGCATCGAAACGTTTGGCAGGCAAGGCAATATCAACGTTTTTAAGATAACAGAGATGTCGCCGTCGGTCAACTACACCGCTGTCGATGCTCTCGGCACCAACGAAAACGGGTTTCACGACTCTCTCCGGATAAGAGGCAAAAAACAGACGGGTCCGGGGGGCGTCAAGTCGTATGACGGCGTACCGATTAGCGGTAATCCCGGCGGCGGAAAAACGATATTTGATATGGAAAATATCGAAAGTGTGGATTTGTATAAAGGCTATATCCCTGTGGATAAGGGACTGGGTTTTTCCAATCTTGCCGGCAAGGTGGATATGAATATCAGAAGACCTGAACATGTATTTGGCGCCGATCTGTCCCAGACAATCGGAAGCGATAATTTCTATAGAAGTTTTTTGCGTCTTGACACGGGTGATATCGGCAACGTATCTGCTTTTGGTTCGTTTTCCTATACGACAAGCGATAAATACAAAGGTGAAGGTGATCTTGAACGCACCAATAGTACTTTGGGTTTTGTGCTCAAGCCAAGCGACAAAATTAAAGCAGAGCTTTTTGTCTCACACAATAGAGATGACCACCACAACTACTACAACCTGACGTATGCCGAAACAAAGCATCTGGGACAAAACTTTTATAAAGATTTTAACACCGATAGAACAAGCGCAAATTACTACGACTATAACAAGCAAAACTTTGAAGATACGGCTATTCTTGCAAACATAGAGGGAGCGCTGTCTTCGGACTCCAAAATTTCTTTCAAGCCTTATTATCTGAATGACAACGGCCAATATTCGTATGCATCGGGAACAAATGTCATCAAGTGGGATATAGACCATGAGGTGTACGGTGCGGTCTTGAAATATGAAAAAAGCTTTTCAAAAGAGCTGAACGCAAAACTGGGGTATTGGGCGCACAGGCAGCAGCCTCCCGGACCTCCGGAGGATCAAAAGAAATACACAGTTGGCGCAAACGGTCTGAAGTATGCCGGATATGCGGTTCTTGCCGACAACGACTATCATGAGTTTAACTCACCGTTCACTGAAGTAAGCGGTCAGATGGGCAATTTCGTATATTCCGCAGGGGTCAGATATTTGAACTTTAAGTTGGGGGAGCTAAAAAGCTACACCAATGGCACAAATGCCGCCACAAGCCAGGACTACGATACGGCTATCTCAAACGGCACACTGGACACATGGGCCAGCGTAAATGCAAAATATTTCAGAGAGTGGCTGCCGAGCCTTTATCTTGGCTACAACCTGAGCAATAAGGCGACAATCTATGTTGATTATACGAGAACATACGGCCTGGATGTCAATCTCTTTCCAACTTATGTACAACAGAGGTCAAGTTTTGTTTCAAAAGGCGTAACGCTCCAAAGCCTGTGGGACAAGTTAGATCTGGAGACGGCGGATAATTTTGACGTTGGGGTCAAATATAAAATCGGCGATATATGCCTGAACCCAAATGCCTTTGTCTCTGTTGTCAAAAACAAACAGGCAAGAATTTATGATTCTTCATATAATGTCACGTATCCATACAACGGAGCGGATGCTTTGGGGTATGGCGCCGAGATAGCAGCCAGTGGCGCGCTTTCAAAAGATTTGGACTTTTTGGTGGGGCTGTCTTACAACAAGTACTACTTTACGGATGATTTGAAAACAGGCTCTAATAGTACTATCTCATCAAGCGGCAACCAGGTACCGGATGCGCCGATGTATATGGCAAAAGCTGCTTTATCCTATAATATAGAAGGCTTTATGCTCACACCATCCGTTAAATACATGTCTGCAAGATACGGGGATGTGCTGCATAACGAAAAAATAAGCGCATCCACAATCGTGGATTTTGATATTTCATACGTGATAGAAAAAGTGCTTGGAGCAAAATCCGTAGAATTTCGCATTACCGCCACAAACCTGTTTAACCAAAAATACATCTCCGCAATAAATACGGCAGATGACGCTTTGGCTGCTACAAATACTGCGGCAACTTACCAGACCGGCGCGCCTTTTGGGATGTATGCCAATGTTAATTTCAAGTTTTAGAAATAAAAAGGAGGAAGATAGTATGATGGAAGGCATATGTAAAAGAGTACTATCCTTCGTACTCATACTCGGAGTATTTCTCATATCTCAAAAAGTTCTTGCGCAAGAGGAAACGGAACAAAAAACCCCGCAGGAGATTGAACAAAATAAGGATCAGAAGAGCCCGTATAACCTTGAAGAGATTAAGGTGACCGACAAGAAAGCAGGAGAATCGGTAACAAGCCCTTACTCGGTAGCAGAAAGCAGCAAGCTCCAGACCGAGGTTATCACCCGGGAAGAGATCGAGGCTCTCCACCCTCAGACCGTGTGGGATGTAATCGAACAGGTCCCAGGCATGGAGGTTACCTATCAGGGACGGCAACACCTGGATTTTTCCAATATGAGGGGAACAGGGAGCTACGGTTTGATCCTGGACGGCGTGTATGTTTCCCAGACAGACAGGATTCTTGCAACCCTTCCCGTTGACGCCATCGAGTCCATAACTATTGTGAGGGATGCCACGGCCCTTACCCTTGGCCCTCTCACCAACTTTGGTTCGGGCACCGGCTCATCCAACCAGGGATTTGTTGTTATCAAGACAAAACGGGCATCAAAGCTCGAAGGTGGTCTGGCGGCAAGCTACGGGAGTTTCCACACGGAGAAGGAACACCTCTATCAGGGAGCAAAAATCGGCAATTTCGATTACCGCATAGCAGGGACATATTATAACTCCGATGGCAAAACGGACTGGTACAACGGAAGCCGTAACAGCTCGCTCCTTTTCCGGGGCGGATATACGGGATCGGCCTTTAATGGTGATATACTCTTCTATACGAGCACGGGTATGAGAGAATTTCAGCGGGGTGAGATCCTGATACCGACTACCTTAAAGAGCGGCGCCCTTGACTGGTCGAAGGTAGGGACTCTCGACAGCGCAAAGTGGAAGATAGACCCTATTAACTCCGATATGTTTGCCGTTAACCTCAGCAGACCCTGGAACGATGCCCAGACAACAACATTCAGCTACGCCTATAACAGTCTCCAGGTAACCAGCATACAGGCCAGTTTCGCCAATAGCTCGGTGACCGAGAGCGACCAAAATAGCCGCGGCCAAAGCGCCGGCATCAGACATATCATCAATTGGCACGGCAATGTCCTCAAGATGGGAGGCCAGTGGCTTGGATATATTTGTCCCAACGGGCAGGCTCCCAACATCGGCAAAAGGGTTGATGAAGACATGTATAGCCTCTATGCCCAGGACGAATACCACATGCTCAATGACAAACTGACCGTTGACGCCGGAATCAGGGCGGATAAGAAACATTACGACAACAGCCCCGTAACGGGTCTTGCAATAGATGAGCGGGCAAAGGAAACTTACACTTATGCCCTCGGCGCTTCATACAAGTTGAGCCGCATAATTACTCTTACCGGACGATACGCCTATTCGGAAAACGACCTCTCCGGCAATCAGGTAAGCGCGAGCGGCTCGACCCTGCCCGCCGAAAAACGATCGAGGTACGAGGGCGGTATCCTTGCCAATTTTTACTCTTTCTTTAACCCCTGGGTCACGCTTTACTACTATAACACAAAGGATCAAAAGGTGAGTTCCACAGGCATTGATCCCACCACAGGCAAACCCGCCTCCTCTTATATCGATCCTGCCACAGGGGATGAGATCGACTTCGTTACAACCTCTGACGTTCGCACCAAGGGGGTGGAATGCGGCATATCCGGGCAGATACTGAAGCCTCTCACCTACCGTCTCCAGTACAGTTATATCACGACGGACAACCACAACACCAATGTCAGTATAGCCCATAAACTGGCAAGCGGCCTGATAACCTACCGGTATAAGAATTTTGACGCCAATCTCAGTGCCCGGTATGTAAGTCCGCACAACCTTTCTACGTCACCCATGGGGACTATTTACTATGAGCTGGGAGACTACACGAGAGTTGACGCCAATGTGGCCTACAACTGTAAAATGTTCGGCAGGGATACGCGGATTACCGTCTATGGCAGGAACCTGGGCGATAGCCACTACGCCACCCGTTATGTAACGGGCGCCTACTACGACCCGGGCCGTCAGTATGGTATAGAGCTGTCATACAGCTTCTTTTAAGATAAAGGAGACGACATAATGTTTAATCAAAAGAGCATACAACTTATTGTAGCCGTTGCCGTATTTCTTGCATTTAATGTTTGTGTGAGAAACATAGCGGAGGCGGCGACGATTACTGATATGGCGGGGCGCACAGTAACTATACCTGATACTGTACGAAAGGTATATGCGCCCTCGCCTTACGGTTCATATATCATGTATTCCGTTGATCCGTCAATATTGGCAGGACTCATCTTTCCCATAAGAGATGAAGATAAAAAATACTTCCCCAAAGAAACGCAGAACCTGCCGGTTATCGGGTCTCTTTTTGGACAGGGCCAGACCGCCAATACCGAAGTGCTGTTAAAAACGAATCCTGACCTTTTAATTATGTGGTCGGCAAAAAGGTCCGCTATCAACGAAAAGACTGAGGAATCTCTGAAAAAACTGAATGTTCCCTTTGTCTATGCCGTTGCCGAAAGCCTCTCTGATTATCCCGATGTTTACCTCTTTCTGGGCAAAGTCCTCAAGAGAGAGGAGCGGACAAAACAACTGAGCGCATACTGCAAAAAAACACTAGATGAAATCAAGGTTACAGTAAACAAAATTCCTGCAGAAAAAAGACCGTCCGTCTATTACGCGGAAGGGATGGACGGTCTCAGCACGGAATGCAACGACTCGATTCATGTGGAGCTCCTTGAGCTTGCCGG
Source organism: Desulfobacterium sp. N47 (assembly GCF_051233685.1). NCBI lineage: Bacteria > Pseudomonadati > Thermodesulfobacteriota > Desulfobacteria > Desulfobacterales > Desulfobacteriaceae > Desulfobacterium > Desulfobacterium sp. N47. The sequence goes on along the minus strand of NZ_JBAMMY010000258.1, from coordinate 5,250 downwards.
CGATAAGAATGTGCATCGCTGCCATACTTCAAATCATAAGGGGTTTGAAAAGGTTTCTTTGGAACAGGTTATACTCTATAACCCCGATATCATTGTAGCGCAGGAAAAGGTCTTCTTCGATAAGGTATTTAATGATCCGGCATGGCAGAATGTCAAGGCGGTAAAGGATGGGCGCGTCTATCTTATTCCCAGACACCCCTTCAACTGGTTTGACCGTCCCCCCTCATTTATGCGCATTATGGGTCTTAAATGGCTGGCCAATATACTCTATCCAAAAGAATACAAGATAGACATGGTTAAAGATGCCAGAGATTTCTACCGCTTGTTTCTCTGCGTAGAGTTATCGAACGATGAGATGAAACGGGCGATTTATCCATGAAACGCAACCTGCTTTTCCCGCTGCTGTCGCTCATTCTCGTTCTAATAGCGGCTTTTTCGATGACTCTCGGTAAATACCCGCTTGCGCTCAGTGATATTACAGGTTTCTTTCTTTTTAAGATATTCGGCGTCGGTAGCATAGAACCTGAAAGGTACAGCTTATTGGGAAATCTTCTCCTCGATATCCGTATGCCGCGCATTTTTGCAGCCATATTAATCGGCGCATCCCTATCAGTGGCTGGAACATCCTTTCAGGCCATGTTCGTAAATCCTCTTGTATCCCCTTCCCTTCTCGGCGTACTTGCAGGTGCTTCATTTGGAGCGGCGCTGGGCATGGTCTTCTTTAAAAGCTGGATCGCAGTGCAGATTTCCACCTTCCTGTTCGGCTTTATCGCTGTTCTTATCTCAGTCGGCATCGCCAGGATGCACAAAGGCAATACCATCTTGCTTCTTGTTCTCGGCGGAGTTATCAGCGGCGCTCTTTTCACTTCTCTTTTATCGATCATCAAGTACATTGCTGATCCTTATAACCAGCTGCCCGCCATTGTTCAGTGGCTTATGGGCGGATTGTCACTTGTTGACAGAAAAATACTGCTGGCCGCCGGTATTCCTCAGGTGGTGAGCATTATTCTCATTACCCTTTTTTCCGGTTATCTCAATGCGCTGAGTATGGGCGACGAAGAAGCGCGGGCGCTTGGCATCCCCGTTGAGTGGGTGCGGATGCTGCTTATATTCCTTGCCACGCTCATGAGCGCGCTAACGGTTGTTCTGGCAGGGATGATCGGTTGGGTGGGCCTTATCATTCCCCATATTACCCGGATGCTTGTGGGTCCCAACAACAAAGTGCTTGTTCCGGCAAGCGCTCTTATCGGGGCTATTTATCTTGTTGTTGTAGATGATGTTTCGCGCATGCTTTTCAATGTGGAAATCCCCATCGGGATCACCACATCGCTTATCGGTATCCCGTTTTTTGCCGTAATTCTGAAAAAAGCGAGGCACGGATGGAACTGAAGCCACATATAGCCGTCAAAAACGTTTCATTCGGATACACCGGTAAATTGGTTCTTGAGAACATTAACCTCCATATCAACGCGGGGGAGATCGTCACACTGCTGGGGCCTAACGGATGCGGCAAGAGCACTCTTATCAAGATAATCATCGGCCTGTTGCGTCCTGTCCACGGAAGCGTCTTTCTAAACGGCAACGACATCACTGGTCTCAGTTCAAAAACAATTGCCAGGCAAATCGCTTATGTCCCGCAAATCCACAGAAGTTCTTTTCCATACTCTGTAACTGATATTGTTCTCATGGGAAGGATACCTCATAAAACGTTTTTCTATCGTTATTCAGATGATGATATGGCCATTGCTCAGGACGCCCTGGGAAGGCTTTCCATATCGCACCTTTCTGAGCGACCCTATACGGAACTCTCAGGCGGAGAGAGACAGCTTGCAATTATTGCCCGCGCTATCGCACAGGGGGCAAAAACACTCATTATGGACGAACCGGCAAGTGGCCTTGACTACGGGAACCAGTTGCGCCTTTTGGAACAGATCATCAATCTTTCCCGCACCGGCTACACCTTCATCAAATCAACGCACTCACCGGAACATGCCCTATGGGTTGCTGATCGCGCCATCATGATCAAGGGCGGCGCCGTTGTCGCCGATGGGAAATGCGACGATATAGTCAACAGCGAAAACCTTTTCCATCTTTACAATGTAAAGGTTGATGTAATGAGGGTCAATGGCTCCTTCTGTGTCTGCGCCCCTCAGGCAATGTGCAGGTGTTCTCCCGGTGAGAAAGAACAACAAAACAAGTGCTCAACGTCATCAGCGCCTGCATGACGGTAACGGCATTGATAAAGGAGATTAAATATGGATTGGCTTCATTATGCGATTGATTACGGGGTTATCGGCATACTTATCCTCATGAGCATTGTGGCTTTGGCCGTGGCGTTTGAGAGAAGGAAGTTCTATAGCAAAATTGATATTACCGCCTTTGCCGACAAAAAGACTCTCGAACTGGAACTGACGAAAAGGCTTCATTTCATCGCCACAGTTGGAAGCAACGCCCCCTACCTGGGCCTGCTTGGAACGGTTCTCGGAATCATGCTTACCTTCTCGAACATCGGAAAACAGGGATTGGCCGACACGGGCCAGATAATGACCGGCCTTGCCCTTGCCCTCAAATCCACGGCAGTAGGCCTGGTCGTGGCCATACCTGCTATGGTGCTCTATAATTTTCTGCTCAGAGCGGTTAAGGAACGGATGTTGAAGTGGGAGGCGCGGTATGAAAGATAATGGGTTTGATTATATGAACGTTATCCCCCTGGTTGATGTGATGCTCGTGCTACTTACCATAGTGCTCATGACCTCAACTTTTGTGGCAAGGGGCGCCATACCGGTCCAATTGCCGAAGGCCTCCCGCCAACAGGATCGGACGTCTCTCAAAACGGTGACGATCACCATCGACAAGAGCGGAGCTGTCTATCTGGAATCTGTTCCCGTAACCCTTGCCGCTATTGCAACGCAGCTCAAGCCCCTTCCCAGGGATACAACAGTTATGGTGAAGGTTGACCGGGCTATTACGGTTCAGCGCTGCGTGGATATTTTCGATCTTCTCGCAGTTACCGGTTTTACAAAAGTAGCGCTCCAGACGGAACGGGGGAGGTAAGGAACATTAAAAATAAAGGAAAGGAGATGAAATAGTGGAAAACCGGACTGTAATTAATAGCGAGCCAGGCGATGGGAATGGCGGAAGTCCTTCTAATGTCCGGGGGCGCGATTTTTGGGAAGGACGGGCGAAGGAATTCTCCCAATATGCCGTATCAACAGGATACCCCAACAAATTTCTGAGACTCATGAGCATCCGGCCCGACTGGACCGTTCTCGATATGGCCTGCGGTGGCGGCACTCTCGCTGTTCCCCTTGCACCATTTGTAAAAAAATAACAGCGGTGGACTTTTCTGAAAATATGCTCTCCATTGTCAGGAGCCGCTGTGAGGAGAAGGGTATCACAAATGTCAGCACCATCCATGGCCGGTGGGAAGACGACTGGGTATCTCTTGGAATAGGACAGTATGATATAGCTATCGCCTCCCGCTCCCTCATCGGAGACAATACGCAAAGTCTCATTGAGAAGCTAAACAACGTGGCTTCCCGGCAGGTGTATATCTCAGTGGCATCGGGAGACGGCCCGGCAGATTTACGGCTTCTTGAGGCTGCCGGAAGGTCTTTTCCCATGGGGCACGACTACATCTGGTACTGCAATCTTCTCTACGACATGGGGATCAGGGCGCAGGTGGCCTTCATAAGAGAGGATCATCCAAATGTCTGGGACAGCCATGAAGCGGCTTTTGAGGAGCAGCTATGGATGTTCCGTGATCGTGATATTACGGAAGAAGAGGAATCTGTCCGGTCTTACCTAAAAGAGCATCTCAGCCTGATCGGCGGCCGCTGGCAGCTTCCCTATGAAAGACGGTGGTATTGGGCGGTGATGTGGTGGACAAAAAAAGGAGGGGGCGAAAAATGATGCGCAAAGGACATAATGACAATGGGGCTAAGTCAAAGATTGGGATTGTAATTATAACGCTGCTGTTTCTCGTTTTAAGCTGCACCGGCTCTGCAAATGCGCGGGAAATCACCGACATGTTCGGGAAGAAAGTTTCGGTGGCCGATCGCCCGCAAAAGGTTTACAGTACCTTTCCGCCTGTAACCTGTATGCTGTACGCCATTGATCCTGGAATGCTGGCAGGTCTCAATTTTCCGGTAAAGGAGGAACAGAAGAGATACCTGCGCAAAAGTATGCAGGAATTGCCGATTCTTGGTGGTTGGTTTGGGCAGGGACAAGTGCCGAACCTTGAGATGATCTTAAAGATCAATCCCGAAATCATTGTAGCATCCAAAAACAAGTTTTCCATGAATGACAAAATCGACAAGACCTTAAAGACGATGCCCATGCCAGTAATTAACGTAACGCTGAACACTCTTTCGGATTATCCGGAAGCGTTTCTCTACCTTGGCCGCATGCTTGGCCGTGAGGCGCGCGCTGAGGAACTAGCAGCTTACGCCGGCAAAACACTTTCGGAAATGGCCGCTCTCGCAGCCTCAGTGCCCGCTCAGAAAAAGGTTTCGGTCTATTATGCCGAAGGCATAGATGGCTTGAGCACGGAGTGCGATACGTCATGGCACGCAGAACTTATCAGCCTTGCAGGAGGACAAAATGTTCACCGCTGTCAGATAGGCAGCCTCTACGGAATGGAGAAGGTCAATCTCGAACAGATCATTCTTTACAACCCTGATGTCATTCTTGTCATGGAACCTGCCTTTTATCGGACCGTCTTTTCAGACCCTAAATGGCAGCGAGTTAAAGCCGTGCAAAACAAAAGGGTCTATCTTATTCCTCGCGAGCCCTTCAACTGGTTCGACCGTCCGCCGTCATTCATGTGCTTTGTTGGGGTAAAATGGGTCGCACGTCTCCTATATCCGGACCGTTACAAGGTTGATATTGTAAAAGAGAGTCAACAGTTTTTCAGGCTCTTTCTTGGCATGGATGTATCAAACGACGTTATGAAACGGGTTATTTATCAGTAATTAAAATAACAAATGGAAGGTGGAAAATGAGAAAGAAAATTTTAGTATTTCTGTTGGTTTTATTATCACTAGTATAACGTTTCAAATAAATCGTATTAGTTTATAATGCCTTCACTACTAAAACCTTTATAGTGGAGGTAATCATGTCCAGAAAAAGCCAGAGAGCAAAACTTATTTTAACCGGTGAACAAAAAGATTCGCTTATCAAAATGTCCCACTCAAGAACACTACCTTTGCAAGAGGTCCAAAGATCCAAAATATTGTTGAAATACGTCGA